>JBCAWP010000012.1:0-19526 GCA_038534535.1 Pseudomonadota bacterium | reverse complement strand
CATTCGATGCCGTCTCGTCAGCCAAGTCGCCGAAAACTGGCCGATATCGTCCTCGGAGATCGATTTGGATCGAGCTGCGACAGTCGGCTCACAGGAACTGCCGAACGTATGTTCCGCAGGCTTGGCTGACGAGACGGCATCGAATGGCAGTCAATTAACACCGCTTGCCCATCCCGTTGGCGCAGCGTGTCCAGCATGGTGCGCAAATAGCCGTGATACGCATCGTGGACCCGCGCCAGCCGGTACTCTCCTTCGGCCCGGCTGAGGGGCCTTGAATACATAAGCTGACCGCAGGCGGCGATTTTCGGCAGGCAGCCGAGGCCCGCCTCCACACGCGCGCTCGGAATACCAATCGGTCGCGGCGGCCCGTCAGAAAACATGGCGGGATCCAACTCACGAGCATCCCGGTTCAAATCCAGATAGGCGCGCGCATAATTGGCATGGACCAACTGACTGCCCAATCGCGGCACGTCGGCAAACAGCTCTTCGACAAAGGCATCTTCGGTGCGCCGAAGATTGATCAAAGGCACACGAAGGCCTGACAACATGGATTGGGGATAACGCGAGCCAGAATGGGGAGAGGCAAAAACAATGGGCACCGTTGGCCGCGCCGACCCCACGACAGAGAACGCGTCGAGACCTGCGACAGGGCAAACCGGATCATTCGGTGGGATTTCGAGCGCCTCAGACACTCCCCCATAATTTTGACAGCGGGACGAGAGGTCAAGGGCCTGATGTTCATTTCAGATTTACCGCCCTGTGACTTAATGCCAAGACAAGTAGATTAACGGGGCGACTTATGACGAAAATCCTGCTCGCTGAAGATGACAACTCCCTGCGGAGCTTTCTGTCGGCTGCCCTGCGGCGAGCCGGCCATGAGGTCCACGACCATGAAGACGGCGAGGGCGCCCTGCACGCCCTGGAGCGCGAAGTCTTCGATCTCTTGCTGACCGACATCGTGATGCCGGGCCTCGACGGTATCGAGCTTGCCCGCCGCGGCGCCGAACTCGACCCGGCTATGAAGATCGTCTTCATCACGGGGTTCGCAGCTGTCGCCCTCTCCTCAGGCGCACCGACGCCCGCCGGATCGAAGGTGCTATCGAAGCCCTTCCACCTCCGTGAAATCGTTGACGAAGTCGAGCGCGTCCTCGCGGCTTGATCTGGCGTCAGCGAGTCGCATCGCTGACGGATCCTGAATGAAAAACTTCTATGTCTTCACCGGCCCGCCTGGCGCCGGGAAAACGACGACGCTCGAAGCGCTTGCCAGTCGCGGACTTCACACCGTACCGGAAGCCGGGCGCGCCATTTTGAAAGAGCAATCATTCCTGCGTGCTGGCGCACCGCTCGAGCGACAGCTATACGCGGAACTACAACTTTCCCGCGCCGCCTTCGATCATGCGAGGTCGGCGTCCATTGATCGTTTCGTCATCTTTGACCGGTCTGTTGTAGACATCATTGCCGGTATGGAAATGGATGGGTTGTCGGTGCCCCAGCATGTGCGCCGCGCCGCAAAGCTCTACCGGTACAATGACGCGGTTTTCTTCTTCCCGCTCTGGCCCGAGATCTATACGAATGACAAAGAACGCCGACAGCGCCTTGACGAAGCCCAGGCAACCGAGGCGGCCTGCCGCCGGGCTTATCTGTCCGCCGGATACCGGCTAATCGACGTACCCAAGACTGATGTGCTCCAGCGCGTCGAGTGGATCGCCTCGAAACTCGCTGGTGCTGGCCAGGTGGACTGAACTTGGAACAGCGTCTAGGCGCTTGACGAAGAAGCGCCGATTGTCCATTACCTCGCCTTCTTCAGACCGGGCGGTTAGCTCAGCGGTAGAGCACTACGTTGACATCGTAGGGGTCACTGGTTCGATCCCAGTACCGCCCACCATCTCATTTTTGTTTTGCGAACCAAGACTTTTGATCCAGAGGACTGGAATTGCGGAATGACGTGCTGACGGGCGCCTCGAAAGCCACAAGCCGCGCCCAAAAACCGCCCTCGCCCTTAAGCGATTTCGTCCTGGACCTGGGCAGGTTTCATATCGATGGCAGGCGCGCCAGCGTTCGAGCCCTCCGCCCGAAGGCCGAGATATAGGCTGACGCAGCACACAAGAAGAACCGCAGCGAAGGGTAGCCCTGCCGCAATGGCCCCGGCCTGCAAGGTCGACAGGGCCGTCGCGCCGCCACCGACGAGCAAGACAATCGCCACGAGACCTTCCATGCTCGCCCAGAAAACACGCTGCGGCACGGGGGCATGCAGCTTTCCGCCGGCAGTAATGCTGTCGATGACGAGCGAGCCGGAGTCCGAGGATGTGACGAAAAACACGAGCAACAAGAGGATCGCGACAAACGAGACCACCTCAGCGAACGGCAGGTTCTCGAGCATCTGGAAAAGAACGAGAGAAACGTCTTCTATCCCGCCCGGCAACTGCCCCACCCCGGCCTTTACCTGCTCGATGGCTGTCACGCCAAAAGCGGTGAACCAGATCGTCACGACGACGACGGGCACAAGTAGGACTGCTGCCAGGAATTCCCGGATCGTCCGGCCTTTTGACACCCGCGCGATAAACATGCCGACAAAGGGTGACCAGGAGATCCACCAGGCCCAGTAGAAAATCGTCCAGTCATGGAACCAGTCATTATCTGGACGCCCAACCCAGCTGCTGAGCTCCGGGGTTTCCACAATATAGGCCAAAGCATTGGTGCCGACGCCTCGCAGGATCTCAGCCGTCGGACCCACAATGATGATGTAAGCGAGGACGGCAATTGCGAGGGCAATATTGATATTGCTGAGCACCTTTACACCGCCGTCCAGGCCGCGAACGACGGAGACAATCGCCAGCGATGTGATCAGGCATATGATCAGCGTCTGCGAGACAACTGTTGCTTCAATCCCGAACAAGAACTCCAACCCGCTCGCCGCTTGACGGGCGCCAAGGCCGAGGGACGTCGCCAGACCAAACAAGGTCGCAATGACGGCGATAAGATCAATGATATGGCCTGGCCATCCCCAGACGCGGTCGCCCAGTAGCGGATAAAAGGCCGACCGGATCGTGAGTGGGAGGCCTTTGTTGAAAGTGAAGAAAGCGAGCGCAAGCCCGACAACCGCGTAGACAGCCCAGGGCGTGACCCCCCAATGAAAAATGGTCGCCGCATAGGCCATGCGTTCGGCTTCAGGCGTTCCGGCAGCGACTGAGAGCGGCGTCCCGGCCCAATCCGTGTAATAGGCGAGCGGTTCGGCGGCACCATAGAACACCATGCCGATGCCCACACCGGCCGCGAATAACATTGCGAGCCAGGACCGCGTTGAGAAGTCAGGCCTCGCCGCCTGCCCGCCGAGACGGATCCGCCCGACCGGCGAGACCGCAAGCGCGAGACAGAACAAGAAAACCAGATTGACGGTGATGACATAGAACCAATCGAAGGTCTGAATGGTCCAATCGCGCGCGCCCGTTAGGGCAACGGAGGCAAATTCCGGAAAGGCGAGCGCGCCAAGACAGAACGTCAGGATTAAGCCTGCCGCGAGGAAGAATACCGGATTGTGTATGTCGAGACCCAACCATTCCACATTGTCTTGGCCGACTTCGTAATCGGTCTCGTAATCGATATCGTGCTCAGGCTCGGACAAGTGATCTCCTCAAGGTCAGCAGCGGGCCGCCAGAATACCCCGTTGTGCGGCCTCACCGTTCAATTGTCGAATCGTTGACTGCCATCCACAGAATGCGTGACAAAAATGCAACATACGCCCAATTGCATTGTTTTTAAGAGATTCTTTCCGCGTTTTCCCTGTGGCTGATCTTAGCCTGCGCCTGGGTGTCGCAGCGCTGATCTTTCATTCATCGAAATATCAGGTAGGTCACAGCCCTGTGAGCGGCCGGTTTGGCTGCGCGAAATCGCTGTTTTGCGGACTGACGAAACGGCGACTTAACTGACCTCAGAGGGGTAACTTGATGTCTCGAATGATGAATGGCGTGTCGCTACTCGCCATCACGACTATGTTTTGCGCTGCGCCGGCTTTGGCCCAATCTGCACCAGAGGGTGAGGCAGAACCAGATACGCGCCGGCTGCAAGCCGTGACGGTCACCGCGACAAAGCGGTCTGCGAGCGCCCAAGACATTCCCGTCACCGTCAACGCCATCGGCGAACAGGAACTCGAAATCCTGGATATCGATGTCTTCACTGACTACCTGGCGCAGCTGCCAGGTGTGACCGCAGGCGGCGCGGGCCCCGGACAGAATACGATCTACATTCGAGGTGTTGCCTCCACGACCCCGAACCTGACGACCGCCGGCGTTGCGGGTCTCGCGCCGAACGTGGCCTTCTATCTCGACGAGCAGCCACTCGCCCAGCCCGGGCGCAATCTCGACGTCTACGCCGCCGACCTTCAGCGCATTGAGGTTCTACCAGGACCACAAGGAACGCTCTTTGGCGCAAGCTCGCAGGCAGGTACCGTTCGCCTGATCACAAACAAACCCGTGCTCGGAGAGTTTGAAGCAGGGCTGAAGCTTGGCACCTCATTCACCGAGGGCGGCGAGCTGTCAAACAAGGTCGAGGGTGTTGTGAACATTCCGATCGGCGACAAATTGGCGGTTCGCGCGGTTGTTTTTGCCGATGATCAGGGCGGATACATCGACAATGTAGCCGGCACGCGCGACGCGACCGGGTCGGCACGGTTCCGCCCCGAAGGCGCCCCGAGGGTTAACGGTGTGCCCGTCTCCGCGACGCGCGCGGGCTTCCAGGCGGGAGCCGATCTCTCGGCCGTCAACTTCATTTCCGCCGACAATGCCGGCCTGGTTGAAGAAGACTTCAATGACACGACCTATGCCGGTTATCGCCTGAGCGCCCTATACGAATTCACACCAGATTGGCGCCTCACAGTTGGCCTAGCCCAGCAAGACTTGGACAGCGACGGCGTCTTCTTCACCGATCCGGAACTCGACGATGATTTCGCGATTCAGCGCTTTGAGGCAGACACGCTCGAAGACCAATTCACGAATGTGAGCTGGACCCTGGAAGGCAAGATTGGCGCATTGGAAGCGGTCTATACCGGTGCCTTCACCGATCGCGACACCGACCAGCGCGTCGACTATTCAGACTATCTCTTCGTGGGGCAGTATCTCCCCTATTACATCTGTGATGGATCCGTAACCTATCCGGGCGCCGCAGCACCGGCCGGCACTTGCCAAGCGCCAAACCTCTTTGTGAATTCCTCGACCGATACGCAGGTCTTCACCCAAGAGCTGCGCTTCAACACACCGGCTGAGCATCGGCTGCGCGCCACCGCCGGTTTCTTCTACAGTGACCTGCAACTCGATGAGCTGAACGACTTCAACTATCCGGGGTCGACTCAAGTCGTCGGCTTTAATGGTGAACTTGGGTTTGCACCAAACTTCCCGCTCACGAACACAGCCGTCACCGGCGAAATCGGAAACGCAGCGCCGGGCTTCTTCTCAGACCCCGGCCCATTCCCGACCGGTGTGATCTTCCGAAACGATATTCGGCGTACGGATGAGCAATGGGGTATCTTCGGGGAGGCCACATTCGACATCTTCCCGGATCGCCTTTCAGCCATCTTTGGTGTGCGTTACTTCGATGTGGAAGTGGACCTCGTAGGAAGTGCCAACTCATCCTTCTTCAACCTCGGGCAAACTGAGGATGCACAGGGGGCTGGCACGAACCTATCGGCGCAGTTTGCGCCTGATAACCCGCTCGGTAATCCGGATACGGCGGCAACGGATGGCGTGATTTTCAAGGGCACGCTGCAATGGACACCAACAGATGACCTCTTGTTCTTTGCAACCTATTCCGAAGGCTTCCGTCCAGGCCTCCTAAACCGCCCCGGCGGCGCGCAAGGCCCCGGCGGCTTCACGGTTCCCTTTGAAGTCGATACGGACGATGTCACGAATTGGGAGATCGGCTGGAAGACATTCCTCTTCGACGGCGCTCTGCGCTTCAACGGGAGCGCTTTCTTCGTCCAGATCGACGGTCTCCAGACGACCATCTTCGACCCGTCGATCACAAACCTCTTCTTCTCCGCGAATGCTGCAGATGCTGAAGTTCTGGGGATCGAGGGCGACTTCGCCTACGCGCCGCCGCAGATCGAAGGCCTGACGATTTCTGGGGCTTTCTCGGTCCTGGATACTGAAATCACCGACGTGCTGATCCCAACCGGCGATGTTATTGAGGGGTCATCGCTCGCCTTTGCTCCGAACTTCCAGGGCAATCTCCGCGTCCGGTATGAATGGCCCGTCTCGTTCGGTGGCGAGACCTATAACGCCCACATCATGCCGCAAGTCGTCTACTCAGATGAGGCGTTTACCGACATCATCGAGATCAACCGGCTCGAACTCGACAATTGGACCACCGTTGCCCTGTCAGCCGGAATCGCGAAGGACAACTGGTCGGTTGAAGTCTTCGGTGAAAACCTCACTGACGAAGAAGCCGAAATCTCCGGTAGCTTTGTATTCGACCAGCCGCGTATCGTGCTCGCGCGCCCACGGACTTACGGCGTCCGCGTGGCCGTAGATTTCTAAGGTGAGGCTGAGATAACCAGTCCGAGCGCGGGGGCATCTTGCAACCGATGCCCCCCGCCCCTTCATTATGTTCATGACGGCCACGACCGATGACACCGCGCTGATCAAGACCGCCCGCGCCGAGATGCGAGCGGGCAACTTTCAGGCGGCGTTTGACACGCTGAAATCCCGCATCGCCGCCGATCCGCCGGCAATCGAGGTGCTCTATATGGGCGCCGTCTGCCAGCGGTATCTGAAGCAATATGACGAGGCTTCGGCTCTGCTTACGCGATTGACGACCATTGCCCCCGACCTTGGTCGCGCCTGGCAGGAGGCGGGGCACCTGGCGCGCGACCTGGGCGACGAGCAGCGCGCCCTCGCCGCCTATCAGCGAGCGACCCAGTTAAATCCCGCCCTGGACGCCAGCTGGCGAGAGCAGTCGAAACTTCTCACATCTGCGCACCGGCCGAAGGAGGCGTCTGGAGCCCTCGCCCAAGCCCATCGCATCGCTGCGCTACCAAAGGCCCTCATATCCGTCACGCACCTTCTGTCGGAAGGCAAACTCCTGAAAGCGGAAGCCCTGTGCCGTGATTTTTTGAAAGCTCACCCCAAGCACGTCGAAGGGATGCGGCTGCTTGCCGATATCGGCGCGCGGCTCGGCATTCTGGAGGATGCTGAAATCCTGCTTGAGAATGCCGCGGATTTTGAGCCGGACAATATTCAAGTTCGGCTCGACTATATCCAAATCCTCCGAAAACGGCAGAAATTCAAAGAAGCTCTTTCGCAAGCTGAGGCCCTGCATGCGCGCGATCCAGCCAATCCGCTGTTCCAATCTCACCTCGCCATAGAGCGCATGCAGACCGGCGACTTCGAGGGCGCGCTTGCCCTGTTCGAGGACGTTCTCGCCACGCTCCCGAATGATCCGGCGACGCTCACCTCGCGCGGCCATGCGCTCAAGACTTGGGGCCAACAATCCGAAGCCATTCAGTCCTACAAGGCCGCCTGCGCCGCACGCCCCGGCCAGGGCGACGCGTGGTACGCCCTCGCCAACCTAAAGACCTACCGCTTCTCTGTGGAAGACATCGCCCAGATGCGCACCCTGGAAGCACAATCCGATCTCAGTGCGGCCGACCGCGTCCACTTCTGCTTTGCCCTTGGGAAAGCCTTGGAGGACCGCGGAGATATTGAAGCGTCTTTTGCCTATTATGAAAAAGGTAATCGGCTGAAACGTGCGGCCTCCCGCTATACATCAGAGGGGATGGATGCCGAATTTGCCGCCCAAAAGGAGATCTGCACCGCTGATCTCTTCAAGGCGCGCGCGGGCAGCGGCGACGCCTCCCCCGATCCGATCTTTATCGTGGGTTTGCCGCGCGCCGGCTCAACTTTGATCGAACAGATCCTGGCATCTCACTCCATGGTGGATGGCACATTGGAGCTGCCGAATATTTTGTCGCTTGCCCAGAGGCTGCGGGGCCGCAACCGAACCGATGGCGGCGCCTATCCGGGGATCCTGCGGGACATTCCAGACGACGAACTGACGGCCCTCGGCCTAGACTATATCGAAACGACGAGGATCCACCGCCAAGGTGCCCCGTTCTTCACCGACAAGATGCCGAATAATTTCCGCCATATCGGCTTGATCCACATGATCCTGCCAAATGCGAAAATTATTGATGCGCGCCGGGAGCCGATGGCCTGTTGCTGGTCTGGCTTTAAGCAGCTCTTCGCGGAGGGCCAGGAGTTCACCTATGGACTGGAGGAGATCGGGCGATACTACCGCGCCTATGTCGACTTGATGGACCATTGGGACCGGGTCTTACCCGGGCGCATCCTACGGGTGCAGCACGAGGCGGTCGTTCATGACCTCGACACACAAGTTCGCCGGCTTCTCAATTTTTGCGACCTGCCCTTCGAAGCCGGCTGTCTATCGTTTCATGAGACGGACCGGGCTGTGCGAACGGCGAGCTCTGAACAGGTTCGCCAACCCATCAACACAAAAGGACTGGACGCCTGGAGAAAATTTGAGCCTCATTTGGATGAGCTCAAAACGACGCTTGGGCCAGCCCTCGCCGCCGGGGAGTGACGGAGTTATGAACAGTCGATCGAACGAAGCGCTTGTCGCGATCCGCCGCATTCAGCGACGCATTGAAATCGATACGCGCAAGCTCGCCCAGGCCGTGGGCATCACCCCGTCCCAACTCCGGGTCTTGCAGATCCTCGATGAGCGCGGGGAGACGTCGACCGGCGACATCGTCAAAGCGACCCACCTCAGTAATGCGACGATCACGAGCCTCGTCGACAAGATGGCTAAACGGGAGTTGGTTAGCCGCCGCCGGTGTCACGACGACAGACGCCGGGTCTGGCTCACGATTCAACCGGCCGGGCGGGAGTCGCTCGCAAACGCGCCGCACTTTCTTCAAGACACGTTCGAAGATCGTTTTGATCTTCTGCCGGACTGGGAACAAGCGATGATTGTGTCCGCCCTGGAACGCGTCGCGAGCCTCCTGGATGCGGAAACCCTCGACGCGGCACCTATCCTTGCGGCAGGCGCAGTCGACCAGAAACCGGCCACCGTGCCCTCCTCCGATTAAGGGGCGACAACCGGGGCCGTTGAGGCGGGCGCCATGGCCTGCTCACTTTGCTCTGTCTCGGCCGCATGAGCGACAAAAGCAGAAACAAGCGCCTGGGTGTCTTCAGTTAAGAAGGACACATCGCGGGGCGCCTCACCCACCGGGGCATGGGCGAGCGTTAGGCTTTCCCAAGGTGGGTTGGCGATCGCCCGAAGGCCACGAAGGGTTTCCACGTCCCGGTCGGCCTCACTCAGCGTGATGTTTAAAACCGGCACGCGGCTCCCATCATGGAACGCGGCGCGGTTATCGCGAAGGGGGTCAATCGAGTTGTCGGCGAAAGCGGCTTGCGATGCGATCAGGGCGGCGATGAGTGCGGCGATCGTTTTCATTGGGCGGCTCCGTAAATCAGTGTCCGTTGTTTCGATGCACTCGATATAGACGCGCCGGATTGGATAGATTAGATATCGTTTCATTGCTTCTTTCAAAAGCTGGGCTTTATAAATTGCGCCACGCCCCTCCTAGTCTCGCTTCCTTTATGCATGCGGCCGAGACAGGCAGTTTCGCGAGCGCCGCGCGCGTTCTGAACATTTCGGCCGCGGCCGTCGGGCAGAACATCAAACGGCTCGAAGACGCCTATGGTGTCAAACTCTTCAACCGGACGACGCGGAAGATGAGCCTCACGCCAGAAGGCACGCTCCTTTACGAGCGAGCGCGCGTACCGCTGCGCGAACTCGACGAACTGGAAGACCTCTTCGATGAGAGCCGCGGAATTGTGTCAGGGCGGCTGCGACTCACGGCACCGAAAAGTTTCGCCATGCGGACCCTCGTTCCGCTGGTGGCAGCCTTTCATGCGCGCCACCCAGCGGTCGAGATTGATATCGATGCGAGTGACTCGGTTCGCGACTTTGTCGATGATCCTGTGGATATCGCCTTTCGCTGGGGCGACCCGGATAGCGCGACGATGATCGCCCGTAAGATCGCGGCGCTCCCAGTCCTGACTGCAGCTTCGCCAGACTATTTGGCAGCTCGCGGCACGCCGGATCACCCCGACGACCTGGTCGATCATAACTGCGTGCAGTATCGCTACCCAACATCGAAGCGCATCTGGGTCTGGGCCTATGTGGTGGGTGGCGAGATCAAGCGGTTCCCGACCAAGGGCAATCTCATCGCGAATGATCCAGACACTTTACTCGGCGCCGCGCTGTCCGGCGCTGGCCTCGTTCAACTCGATTCCTATTATGTCGCTGAACCGATCAAATCCGGTGAGCTCGTTCCCGTCCTGACGGAGTTTGCCCCTACGCTGACCAGTCTTCAGATCTGCTATCCAAGCCGCGACCACCTGCCGCTCCGAGTTCGGACATTTATTGATTTTGCCCTTGCGGAGATGCCGCGGGACAGCTTCTCCCTCTCCGCCACTTAAGGTGGGCGGCGCCTAGTCCGGGTTCAGAGCGGCAAGATGATGGCGCAGATGGTCCTCCATAAAGGTCGCCACAAAATAATAGGAATGGTCATAGCCCGGTTGAAGCCGGCTGGTGAGCGCTTGGCCCGCGCCTTTGCAGGCGTCAATGAAGAGGTTCGGCCGAAGCTGCGTCTCGAGAAAGTCGTCAGTATCGCCGTTATCTATGAGGATGTTCGCCTTGGTCGGCTGTTCTTTGACCAGTTCCGTCGCATCATAGGCTTCCCAAGCCACTGAAAGCGGCCCGAGATACGCTTCAAAGGCTTTCTGGCCCCAAGGGACCTGGCAAGGTGACGTAATAGGCGCAAACGCCGAACAGGATTTGAACAGCTCCGGATGTTTCAGGTGAAGCGTAATCGCTCCATGGCCGCCCATGGAATGCCCCATGATTCCAAGGCGCGACAGGTCGCTCGTGAAGTTGTCACGGATCAGACCTGGCAGTTCTTCGGTGACATACTTGTCCATGCGGAAATGTTCCGACCACGGATCCTCCGTCGCCGTGAGGTAGAAGCCCGCCCCCTGCCCCAGATCATAATCTGAACTATCCGGCACGGTGTCGCCCCTGGGCGAGGTATCCGGCGCAACAACAATGATGCCGAGCTCTGCCGCGATCCGCTGGAGCCCCGATTTCTCCATGACATTGGCCCAGGTGCAGGTGAGACCAGACAGGTAGAAAACGACAGGCACGGGCCGGAACGTAGCCTGGGGCGGCTCGAAAACGGCAAAGCGCATCACTGTCCCGGTCACCTCAGAGGCATGGTCGTAGACGGACAAGGTGCCGCTAAATGATGCCCAGGAGGATATGGTTTTGAGGCTCATGTCTCCGCCTTTGATTTGACTACCCGTTTGGCCGCCTCAATGCGCGATTTGAGATCGCGAATCTGCTCGACCTTCTCGCCGGAAACGAGGCCCGGCGACTGGCGTTCTAGGTCATCAAGATAATCGATAATCCAGCCGAGCTGGCGGCCATAGCTCGCAACGCTCTCAACAATTGCGCGTTCAACGTCGGCGTCACCGGCCCGGGCCAGCAGATCAACACTCGTTTCGGGCGCGATATGTTGCGTCACATCTCCGCTGAAGGGGTAATTGACCGTCATTTGATTGGGGGGCGACGCCATCATTGCCCGCCAGGCGGCGGCCTGCGCTGTGAACACATTCAGCGATGCCATGGCCACACGCTGCCAGGCATCCAGCGCATCGGAATACACATCATAAGGCGTGCGGATCGAGAACATGTCCGGGCGGAACGACCAATTCATGAGGGCCTCACGCCGCGTTCAGCATAGTCCGCAACGATCTGCATAAAGTCATCGATCGGCGGGGTGCCTTCGAAGCTCATCTCCGCGCCGGTTGTAATGTTTGGCAGCTTGTCCTTGGTTTCAATATCGATGAACGGGGTCACCCAACGCGCATCGTCCAAGAGCGTCGATCGGATATTGACGATCGTGTCCATCTGACTCGGACGGGTGAACAGCCAGGTTTTGCAATCGTCGCAATAATATTGGCGATGCTCGCCGCGGAGGCCGCCGAGAACCGGCTTGCCTTGGGTGACTTCGAAACCGGTCGAGGGGACGATGAACGCCATCGAATAGGCGCTGGAGGTGAGCTTCTGGCAGCCCCGGCAGTGGCAGGCAAGCGAGAGCAGCGGTGGTGCGGTGACCTTCATCTGGACCCGGCCGCACAGACAAGAGGCTGACCAGGGGAGCTTCCAATCGTCGATCATATCGCCCGCCCTCCTTTGGACATGAGCAGATTAGCCGCTATGCAAGGCGCAGAGCTTATTTCCGTCCGGATCTCGCAAATAAGCAAGGTATAGGCGTTGGCCAAAACCGTTCGGGTCGCGCCAACCGGGCGGATCTTCGATTGGCTGTCCGCCAGCGGCTGAGCCCGCAGCATGCCACGCATCGGCCTGCGCGGTTGAGTCCATTACGAAGCCAATTGTCATACCGTTGCCGCTCGTCGCCGGCGCACCGTCGATTGGAGGCGTAACCAGAAAAGCGCTGCCCTTGTGCAGATAGACGAGACGACCTTTCGGATCGACGATCACATCATTGCCGCCAATCGCTTTAAAGACAGCGTCATAAAACGTCTTTGCTTTTGCGATGTCGTTCGTGCCGACCATCATGTGGGAGTACATGCGACCTCCATTGTTGCGGACTAATACAAGACCACCGACCGGATACTCTCACCCCGGTGCATCAGATCGAAGGCGGTGTTAATCTCTTCCAAGGGCATTGTGTGGGTGATCAGTGAGTCGATGTCGATCCGGCCATCCATGTACATGTCGACGATTTTGGGAACGTCCGTGCGCCCCCTCGCCCCGCCAAAGGCCGAGCCGCGCCACACCCGGCCCGTCACCAGTTGGAACGGCCGGGTTGAGATCTCCGCGCCGGCTGGCGCGACCCCGATGATGACACTCTCGCCCCAGCCCTTATGACAGCACTCAAGAGCCGCGCGCATGACCTCAACGTTCCCAATACACTCGAAGGAATAATCCGCTCCGCCGCCGGTAAGCTCGACCAGGTGGCCAACGAGATCGCCGTCAATCTCGTTCGGGTTCACAAAATCCGTCATCCCGAAGCTGCGCGCATGGGCCTCTCGTGCTGGATTGATATCGACACCAACGATCTGGCGAGCACCGACAAGTTTCAAACCCTGAATGACATTGAGGCCGATGCCGCCGAGGCCGAACACAACACCGGTTGTGTTTGGCTCAACCTTGGCCGTGAACATAACCGCGCCGACCCCCGTCGTGACGCCGCAGCCGATATAGCAAATCTTGTCGAACGGGGCGTCCTTGCGCACCTTTGCCAGCGCAATTTCGGGTAGCACGGTGTGATTGGCGAAGGTGGACGTGCCCATATAGTGGAGGATCGGCTCACCTTTATAAGAAAAGCGCGAGGTACCATCCGGCATCAGGCCTTGGCCCTGCGTCGCGCGAACCTTCTGGCAGAGATTGGTTTTCGGATGGAGACAATAGTCGCACTCCCGGCATTCGGGCGTGTAAAGCGGAATGACATGATCGCCCGGCGCGACGCTCGTGACGCCGGCCCCGATCTCCAGGACGATGCCTGCTCCCTCGTGGCCTAGAATGGCTGGAAAGGCGCCCTCAGGGTCGGCCCCGGACCGCGTAAACTCGTCGGTGTGGCAGACGCCCGTTGCCTTGATCTCGACCAGTACTTCGCCCGCTTTCGGGCCCTCAAGATCGACCTCGCAGATTTCCAGGGGGTCTCCAGCCTTAAACGCAACGGCGGCGCGTGTTTTCATCGGGGTATCTTTCCTGTGCGGATATCTGTTTAGCCCACAGGGGCCGTCACGCCAACGCGCGCAAAAGAAAAGGGCCGTGCAAAACTGCACGGCCCCCAATCTACGATTACGCTACGCCGGTAGCCGCTTAGAATTCGAAGCGGATACCGAACTGAACCGACCAAACCGACGTGTCGATGTCATTATCGAAGTCAAGCTGGCTGTCAGGTGTGAAGTTCGAGAACTGGAACACGGTCGGATCGTTGGGGTCGAGACCCACTTCGATCACCGGCACGCCCTCGGCGATGGCGCCGCGGTCACGCTCGGAGAACACGTTCCGATCATCATTGATGAGGTTCAGGAAGTTCTCGATGTCTGCGAAGAACAGGGCCCGCGCATCAGGCAGGAAGCCCGTGAGGAATGTGGGCAGTTCTTGCTCGAAGCGGATGTCGAGATCGTTGAAGAACGGATCTTCGAAGGCGTTCCGCGGCAAGATCGACCCTCGGAAACCGTCTAGGCCTTCTTCAGCGATGAACGCATTGAAAGCGGTTTCAGCAGCTTCCGCAGTCTGGAGGACAACACCGTCCCCGTTCACAGCGTCGACGAAGACAACATTTGTTGCGCCAAGCTCTGGGACGAAGAGCAGGTTGCGATCCTCATCATCCGTGTCGCCGAAATCGAATGCGTTCACGTTTCCGCCGTCCGGGCTGGAGAAGGTGAAGCTGAATGGGCGACCCGAGCGGCCGTTATAGAACAGCGTGACCGCTGACGTCAGATCCCAGATCACATCCTGCTCGAAGCGCGCAGCCAATGTCACGTTGTGACGGTTGAACAGCCCGCTCGTTCCGACGGTGTTGTTGTTGATTGAGAAGGTCGCAACTTCCTCAAAGTTCGAGGTCGCCGTCGACGAGGTCACTGGGTTCACATTGGTCACATCTGTCAGAGCGTAACCAAAGTTGATGTCGATCGCACCGTCACCAAGGCGTGGCACTTCGTAGTTGAAGCGCTTGGCAAGTTGAAACGAGAAGGTGTCGGAGTTTCCGTCACCGCCCACTGCGTTCGTGAGGAGGATATCCTGATCGTCGCCGCCTGCGTCACAAGCACCGCCTTCAGCGAGCTGCTCGGCTGGGCCGGAGAAGCCAGCTCTCGGCCCCAAGAAGACCGCATCACAGCCATCAAGCGTCGGATCTACAGCGTTGAAGATCGGACGACCGTCAGGTGCAACGCCGATTTGGGTCAGCGTCAAGTCGATGAAATCGAACGAGTTGTTGCTGATGGAGTGGATGTAGTTGAGGTTGACGTTCCAGTCATCAAAGAACCCGCCGGCGGCACCGCGGAAGTCCGTGATGTGGTTGAACCCGATGCTGTAACGCGTGAGCGTTGGCAGGTCGAGGTTCGGGTCGATCGCGTCAAGCCGGCCAGAGCCTGCCGCCGCATTTGACTGGGCCAAGTTGACGACACAGTCCGGCAAGGTGATCACACCGCCAGTGCCCTGCACGATGAAGTCATCGTCAGTACACCCGGCTGCTGAGCTGAACGATCCTGCAAAAGCCGTCGCGAAGCCATCATTGGAGAAGGCGTTCGAGAAGAACACGGTCGGGTCACCACCGGAGAAGATACCGACACCACCAGTCACTGTCGTCGATCCGAACAGATCGAGCGGCGAGTTATAGACAAATCCAAACCGTGGCTGCAGCGCTTCAAGATCGTTGAACGACGTGGCGTTCGAGAAGCCATACCGGTCGATGAAGAGCTGGTTTTCGTTCGGTGTATCGTCGGAGTCGTAGAAGTCATACCGCAGACCCGCCGTAAGGGTGAGGTCTGATGTGACTTGCCACTCATCTTGGAGGTAGATGGTGTGAATGTTGCGGCGGAACTCCGCAGCCGCATCATTAATGTCACCCGTCGCCGACGTTGTGGCCGTGATGGTGTTTGCGGTCCGTGCTGCCAGCGCATTCACGTCGTCGAACACGAACTCGCCGGTTGCTTCCACCGCAAACAGGTTAAAGACATCGAGGCTATCAAGCTCGTAACCGGCGGTTAGGGTGTGGTTGCCGAGAACATAGTCTGCTTTGAACTTGATCTGATCGGTCTGCGTGAAAAGGTCGTTTGCAGAACGGAAGGACCCCGGTCCGAAGAAGGCCTGGTCATCGTTGAACAGGAAGACCTGATTGCCATCATCGTCAAGAACGAGATTTCCGTCTTCGTCGAGGGCAGGTTGCGGATTGCCTGCAGCATCAAGCGCCAGAGTTGGAATGATGAAGCGCGGGATCGGCACCTCGTCCTGAGCTTCACCACCACCGATTGGATTCTGGATATCCTGGACGTCCGCCCGCGAAATCCGGAACTCCGTGGAGAAGTTGTCGGTCCAGTCGGAGAAGAGACGCAGCGAGTAGCTGTTCAGCTCCGTACCCGAGCCCTCAAACGAGTTGAGGAATGAGAACTCAATGTCTTCCGGTCCGGCATTGCCGAAGTCTGGCTCAACAAAGAGTTCGTCAAGGTAGGTATAGGTGAAAGCAGCCCGATGGCGGTCTGTGATGTTCGCGTCAAGGCGCGCCAGAACGCGGGTGTTCGTTTCAGAAACCGTGGTCGGAATTCCACCGGTTTCGAACCCGAACTCGTTGATGAGAACGTCTTCAATCGCTTGGAACTGGGCAAGTGTCCCGTCCGTAGCGTCTGGGAAGCCGAGCTCGGCCGGGCCATCTTCCACGAAGTCGGTGTCGTCGAATTGTTCGTAAGCGACGGAGAAGAAGAGGCGATCTTTGATGATCGGGCCCGAGAGCTGTGCGCCCCACTGGCGATTTTCAAAGTCTTGGAAGCCGAGATCGTCGCCGGCAAGTGTGTCACCAAAGAGCGCATCGTTTGAGAACACGAAGAAACCGGAGCCGTGAATTTCGTTCGCACCCGACGTGGTCACAACGTTGATGTTACATCCGGTGAACGAGCCATACTCAACGTCGAACGGGGCAAACTCGACCGACACTTCCTGGATAGAGTCAAACGGGATTGGCGACGCATTCCGGCTCGGGAAGCCCGAAGCGTTCAGACCGAAGGCGTCACCCGTCCGCACACCGTCAACGGTGAAGGTGTTGGTACGGTTGTTTCCGCCGAGACAAGAGATGTTGTCGTCGTTGGTTCCGTCGATCACGACGCGCGGGTCGAGCCGGATCGTGTCACGCAGGTCACGGTCAATCGACGGGAGCGTTGTCAGCTCGGCGAGACCGAAGCTTGTGCCTGGGCCGATGGCCAGCTGCTGAAGGTTGGTCCGGTTGGCAGCCACAACGATCGTCTCGAGTGTCCGGGAGTCGGCAACCTCTTCACCAAGTTGGAAGGCGATGCGGGTCGCGCCGCTGATCGACACCAGAACGTTCTCTTTGCGCTGGGTCTGCCGATTAGCTGCGGCGACCTCAACGGTGTATGGACCGCCAATCGAAAGGCTTCTTGCAGAGAAGAGGCCGTTGTCATTGGTCGTCACTGTCCGAGACTGGTTCGTCCGCGTATCTACGACTGTAACCGTCGCGTCACTAATTGGCGCGCCAGTCGCGTCGGTCACCTGACCGCGGATCTCAGAAACAGTTTGCTGAGCGATCGCCGGCGGCGCGATGGCTGCTGCGGCCAGCACCGCAGCTGCAGACCCTGTCAGATAGGACCATTTGTTCATCATAAACCCCTTCTTATGAAATGACGCAGAACACGCCTTCGCGCGCTGCTTAGGCTCATCTGAAGAAGGTTTCGTGACGGTCCAGACCGGAGTTTCATTCCCGTTACCAGCGCATAATTGTTGTGTCCCGCAGGGCACACATTTGAAACAAAACTGTCACCTCGACGCGATTGGCGACCGACATATTTCTGTCACACGGACTATTTGAGGTATTTTTTGCGGCGCAGGCCAAGGGCAAAGACAAAGAACCTCGGCCTGACGCAAACATGGCTTGCAAGCGTCAGCTGATTCGGTGTCAATGACGGCGGCGTCACATTTGGGCGCTCCCACGGCCAAACTCTCGCCTCGAAGGACCAGCCCATGAAACCACGCTCCCTGTCGATCCCGCGCAATTGGACGACATTCAGTTTTTCCAGCGTGTTTTCAGCGTTCATATATCCCGCCTTGGGTCTCGCCTTACTGATCACCATGGTCGTGCTGGGCGCGGTTCTAGAAGGCGTCGGCTTGCGCTGGTGGTATCTGCCCCTCGGACTTGGGGTCACAGCCCTCGCAATTTTTCTCTGCAATCAAGGCATCGGCCCTCTGCATCGGATTTGGCAACATAAAGCCGGCGAGCTCAAATGGCCGGCCCAATTGATCGTCACGTTCAATTGCGTGCTCGCGATGCAGGGCTCGATCAAGGATTGGATCAACTACCACTCACAGCATCACCGGTTTGCTGACGGTCCCGGCGACCCACACAATCCGTTTGAATCAAAGCGCTGGGCCTGGGTGGGGTGGATTATCTGGCGCGACCCAGACGACATGTCCCGTCCTATGCCCCTTTGGCTCCGGGATAACCAGATCGTTCAGTATATCGACGCACGCTACAACTCAGTTTCCCTGGTTATTCATCTGTTTATTCCCGCCATCGCCTATCTGCTGACCTGGGCACTCGGTGGGTCTCTCATCCTGACGGGCATCATCCACGCCTGTGTGGTGATCGGACGAGCAATCCAGTTCCATGCCACAACCCTCGGGATCAACGTGCTGGGTCACTTGCCTACCCCCAAATGGGCCGACCATTTCATGGCGCTCCTAACGGGGGGTGAGGCCTATCATGATCACCACCATGACCAACCGTCGAGCGCGCTTCACAGGCCCCGCCGCGGCGTTTTCAATCGCGTGTTCGATTATAACGGGACCATGCTGCTCGTTTTCGAGAAGCTTGGCTGGGCGAAGAACCTGCGGATCGCACCGCAGTTCCACTAGGCTGTCACGTCTGGAACAGGTGGCGCTCTGTCTCCGAGTGCCACATCCAGGCGCTTTCGATTGTGTCCTGAAAAGTATGGGCCGGCGTCCAACCCAGCACGCGCTCGGCCTTTGAGCTGTCGGCGACGAGTGATGGCGGGTCGCCCGGTCGGCGCTCTGCCAGCTGCACCTCGAACGGCTTGCCGGAGACCTTCGAAATCGTGTCGACCAACTCACGAACTGAAGATCCGGTGCCCGTCCCGAGATTAAAGACGTCCCCCGCCCCACCCGCGAGCAAATATTCAAGCGCCCGCACATGGGCGTCGGCGAGATCAAGGACATGGATATAGTCCCGCACGGCGGTCCCGTCCGGCGTGTCATAGTCAGTACCGAAGATTTTGAACCCGTTCCGCCGGCCGAGGGCGGCCAGAATGGCAAGCGGAATCGCGTGGGTTTCCGGTGTGTGCTTCTCGCCGATTTCCGATTGCCAGTGCGCCCCAGACGCATTGAAATATCTGAGCGACACTGCCGGAAAAGCGTGGTGGGTCCGCAGATCCTCAAGCACCTGTTCGACCATCATTTTCGTCCGGCCATACGGGCTAATTGGCGCAAGTGGATGGGTTTCATCGAGCGGGAGGCGCTGCGGCGGTCCGTAAACGGCACACGTGGACGAGAATACAAACGCGCCCACGCCGGCCTCTTGGGCCGCCTTCACCAGCGTAATCGCACCACCGACATTGCAGTCATAATAGGTCGCCGTTTCAGTGAGAGACGTCGCGACCTCAATCAAGGCAGCGCAATGCACAACTGGCTCAGGTTTTTGCGGCCCATAAGCCGGTCGGCGTTGTGCATTGCGC
>JBCAWP010000011.1:0-19799 GCA_038534535.1 Pseudomonadota bacterium | reverse complement strand
GGCGTCTGCACGCGGTAAAGCGCTGCTCGGTCGACGGTTTCAAGTCGCCCGTCACGGTCGCGCTTCAGCGCATCGGCCACGGGCAGAGCGGGGGCTGCGGCGTCGGCCCCTCCCAGGGCATCCAACAATTGGTCGATCGTGTCGGAAGCCAAACCAGGGCGCGCCGCATCATGGATTAGTACAATATCTTGAGCTTCGCCCTCCAGCGCGCTCAGGCCGGCCATGACCGAGGCCGTCCGGGTCGCTCCCCCTGCGACGATCCTCGCGCCGTCTCCGGCGAGTGCTGAGACGTCTCGCTCGTTGCCGGCGGGAACAACGATCACGAGCTGATCGATCGCTGGATGTGCCTGAAAAGTAGACGCGCTCCACGCCAGAACTGGCCGCCCCGCCAAGACTTGATATTGCTTGGGCTGCTCACCGCCCGCCCGGCGCCCTTGGCCACCGGCCACAATAATGGCATGCGCTTTCGTCATGGGCGATGCTTAGTCGTTGAGAGGTCCCGTGACCAGCCTCTGGCATTTTTGCTCGCCAAGGAAAGAATTTGCCCATATTTTCAGCGCGAGAAGTCTCGGACAACACATTTATGCTAAGTATTCCGAAGAACCAAGCCAGATCTGTTTGGTTAGCGCCCATGTCGGGCGCCACGGATGCGCCTTTTAGGCGGCAGGTGGCCAAATTTGGAGCAGACGCCGTCGTTTCGGAGATGACGGCGAGTGCGGAATTGGTCAAAGCGAGACCCGATGTCGTGCGCCGCACCCACCGGCACGAGGGCAATTGCCCATGGATTGTGCAGTTGGCCGGCCGTCGCCCCGAGGATATGCGCGCCGCAGCGCACTATCTCGCAGAAGCCGGGGTCGATCAAATCGACATTAATATGGGGTGTCCGTCACGGCAGGTGACGGGCGGCTTGAGCGGGTCTGCGCTCATGCGGGAGCCGAAGCTCGCCGAATCGATCATCCGCGCGACCCTAGAAGGGGCGGGGGCAACGCCCGTGTCGCTAAAAATGCGCCTCGGCTGGGATCATGATTTATTAAACGCGCCGGAGATTGGCCGAATTGCAGAAGACCTCGGCGTCGTGCAATTGACGGTGCATGGCCGGACCCGCTGCCAATTCTACAAAGGCGAGGCGGACTGGGCGCGCATTGGCGAAACTGTGCAGGCCGTATCCGTGCCGGTGCTCGCCAATGGAGATATCGCGACTGTTGGGACCGCCCGGCGAGCGCTTGCGGCATCCGGCGCCGCGGGGGTTATGATTGGCCGGGCCGCGATAGGCCGGCCATGGCTTGTGGGCCAAATCGCCCGGGAACTGGCCGGTGAGGTCGTGTCTGCGCCGTCCCTCGGTCTCCGCCGGCAGACGCTTATCGACCAGTTAGCCGACGCCGTGGAGCTATATGGCGAGCGGCAAGGCGTCCGGATTACACGTAAGCACATTTCCGGAGCCATCTTTGACGCGCCTTTGCAGATCTCTCCGCCGGCCCGCCGTGCGTTGCAATCGCAGCTCTGCCAGATCGACCGTCACACAGCGCTCGTCGACGCTCTGATGGAAACGTTCGACGGCGAACTCGTTCAAGAGGCGGCGTAATGTCTAAGTCTGTCGTCGATATCATCCCCCGCGCAATCGATGCTGATGCGATGCCGGTCGCCCTCTTGCAAGTCGATCGGCGCCGCCGAGTGCTCGCCATCAATGCCGATGCGGAGAATATGCTGGGGCTGTCGCGGCACCTCGTCTGTGAGAAATCGCTGACCGAAATTCTCTACCATGACAGTCCACTCTTCGATCTGCTCGACCGGGTGGAGGAAACGAGCGCGCGGATTTCAGCACCGGCGATCCGTTTGAAAGGGCCCCGGTTTGATGTGCGTGAGCAGCGCATCACGGTCAGCCCGATGCCCGCGGGCGGTTTTTCTATCGTTTGTCTCGACAGCGCCCAGAGTGACCAATCCTCATCCGATGCTCCAGAACTTGCCGCTTTTGGCCGGATCCTCGGCCATGAGGTGAAAAACCCGCTGGCGGGCATAAGTGGTGCGGCCCAATTGCTAAACCGCAAAGCGCGCGAGGACCAAGAAGAGCTGCTGGAGCTAATCATGTCGGAAAGTCGGCGGATTGAGCGGATCGTGAATGATCTGTCAGCGTTCGAGCTTTTTTCTTCGCCGCGCTGCCAGCCGTGTAATGTCCACGAAGTACTTGAGCGGGTCCTTCGCTCAGAAGAGGCGGTTTATGGGGGGCAGATCCGTTTCCACCGCCTGTTTGATCCGTCCTTGCCCAGTCTAAATGCCGATGCTGACCATCTGCACGAGGCGTTTCAAAACCTTGTACGCAATGGGGCCGAAGCCATCCTGTCCGATAAGCCGGTTGGAGAGGTGAAGGTCTTAACCCGTTTTGAAATCGACCGGCGGCGCCGACATGTCTCCGGCGGTCCGTCAACGCGGTCGATCAAAGTTGAGATCACCGATAACGGTCCCGGCATCACACCGCGCGACCGGGATAAGATCTTCAATATGTTTCATTCGACGAAACAGACGGGCAGCGGGCTGGGTTTGACGGTCGCCAGTCAAGTCATCGCGGCCCATGACGGTGCGATCGAGCTTGAATCGGAGCCAGGCACAACGCGCTTCAAGGTCTTTCTGCCAATTGCAGGGCCGCTCTAATGTCAGCAAAACAGACAATCCTCGTCGCCGAAGACGACGCGGCGATCCGGCTCGTGATCAGCCAGACGCTGACCTCCGCAGGCTATTCTGTCCGGACAACTGGGTCCGTCGATGCGCTACAGCGATGGGTCCGGTCAGGTGAGGGCGACGTGGTCGTCACAGATGTCTATCTCGATGACGAACCAATCTTCGACATTATGCCGTCGATCCGCGTACAGCGTCCAGAATTGCCGATCATTGTTATGTCGGGTCAGAATACGATCCTCACGGCGGCCTCTGCCGCTGAGCATGGCGCGTTCGACTATCTCCCTAAGCCCTTTGATATCGAGGTACTGACGCAGCTCGTTGGCCGAGCGCTTAAGCGCCAGAACAACAATCGCCGTATCGACCGGGAAGCGCGCCAGGCTGAACAAGACGCAGTTCTCCCGTTGATTGGCCGCTCTGAGGTGATGCAAGAGGTTTACCGCGTCGTCTCCCGGGTGATGAACACCGCCCTGACAGTCCTGATTGAAGGGGAGGCGGGGTCGGGTAAGGAGCTGGCGGCTCGGGCGATCCACGATCTCGGCCAGCAGAGTGATGCGCCCTTTATAGTTCTCGATCTTGATGGATTGAATACTGAGGAGATGGTCGAGGCCTTCTCGGCGATCCGGGATGATCAGGGCGCCACCGTCTATATCGATGAAGTTGCGGGCCTTTCGATTGATGCACAGGCGCGGCTTGTCCGGCTTCTCCGCCGGCCGGGCCATGCGAGATTGATCGTCTCTACGAGCGCAGATCTTGATCAACTCGTCGCTGCGGATGCGTTCCGCCGAGACCTCTTTTATCGATTGAATGTCGTCCGTCTGACTTTGCCATCGCTCAGGGAGAGAAAGGCTGATTTGCCCGAGCTTGCCCAGGCCTTCCTTGTGCGTGCGCGGGAACAGGGGCTGGCCACGAAACGAATTGACCAGTCCGCGCTTGACTTGCTCGCCGCCCATGATTGGCCGGGCAATGTGCGGGAACTTGAGAATGTTATTTTTCGCCTCTGTGCCCTGAGCCCAGATGCCACGATCTCCGCCAAGGATGTGGAGAGTGTGATGCGGTCTGACCTTTCCCGCAGCGCGCCGAGTTCAGAAGGGTTGGAGCATGAGATCGAGCAGCTTTTTAAGCGCTATGTCATGTCAGAACTTCTGTCGGCAGATCCGAGCCAGGAAAACCGCATATATCACAATGTGATAGAGCAGGTTGAGCGGCCTCTGATCTCGCTCGCCCTATCGATAACGTCTGGCAATAAGGTTCGGGCGGCCGCTTTGTTAGGCATGAATCGGAATACGTTGCGGGCGAAGATCAGCGCACTTGGATGTGTAGAAGACTGATTGACCATGCGCCGACTGTGGCTCTAGATCACCACTGTTGCTGATTTGCGACACCAGTGAATTTGCGAGCGTTTGAGTGTCATTAGTCCTGTCTTCAAGACCCGGCCGGTCCCGTGCCAGCCTTTTCCAGGCTGTATTCTTGACGGCTGCGCTTATCGCGCTTTTCGTCACGTTTCTCTCCATTTTTAGCGCGGATCCGACACAGCCCTTTGCAGGGCGAATGCGTTGGTTGATCGTCATCAATTTTGTACTGATTGGCGCGCTCGCGGTCATGCTTGTCCGGCGCTACAGATCGCTCCGGCGCGACAGCGTGATCGAAAGCAATGGCCGGCTGGTGCGCCGCTTTCTTTTGCTGTTCAGCCTCTCCAGCGTCCTGCCGGCAACGATTGTGGCTGTTGTCCTCGGCGCGACGATCACCCGCGGTCTCGACAATTGGTTCAGCGATCGGATCGGAACCATCGTCGAGCAGACCGCCGAGCTCTCTCGGGAAGGGCTTGAGGCGGCGAGTGTCGGCATCGAAGCCCGCGCGCGCGCCATCGCAAACGATATCGACTATCCTGACACCGCCGAAGGCTTTCGCAGCCAGCCGGATCTCTTCGTCGACTATCTCGGCCTCCAGGCCTTTTCCCTCGGCTTCCGCGCCGCTTACCTCGTAGACGGTACTGGTGCACCGCTCGCCGCCGCGACCGGGGACCAACCGATTAATTTCATTCCGCCCACAGGCGAAGCCCTCAGCGAAGCCGCGGACGGGCTCGTTGCCCAGACGCTCTTTGAGCGGATCGGCTTCGTCACAGCGACAATCAAGCTCGACGAGTTCAGCGAAACCTACCTCCACCTCATGACCGAGGTGAACCCGGAAACCATCGGCCGCCTACGGATTGCCGAGTCCGCCCTGACACAGTATCGCGCCGCCGAATCCGCGAGCGGTCAGCTGCAATGGTTCTTCGCAATTGGCTACGCGCAGATTGTGGCCCTGGCCGTCCTCTTGTTTGGCCGCCTTGGCCTTGAGGCCGGCGCCCAGATTACCGGCCCGATTAGCCGCCTCGCTAGCGCCGCCAGAGCTGTCCGCGACGGCGACCTCACCACGCGCGTCGCTCCGCCGCGCTCCGGTGACGAGATCGATGCCCTCGCCACCTCATTCAACGCCATGACGGCCCAACTCGGCGCCCAGCGCGTCGACCTCGTCAATGCCCGCATGGTTGCCGAGGACCGCCGCCAATTCCTCGAAACGCTCCTCTCCGAGATTAGCGCCGGCGTAATCCGCACTGACGCGTCCATGACAATCACCCTCGCCAATGCGTCGGCCGAAGCCCTGATTGACCAGGGTGAACTCCAGGGGCGCGCCCTCGGCGACGTCATTCCCGCCTTTCAATCCCATGCCCATGCTGTGCTGCGCGATGGACGGTCGGGCGATGCGTCCCTCGACATCGCTCTAGGTAATGATGTGCGCCATATCCGGTTGCGCACGGTGGGCGATGCCGAAGGCGGCTGCGTGCTTACCTTTGACGATGCCACCCGCATCGTAACGGCCCAGCGCCATATGGCCTGGCGCGACGTCGCCCGCCGCATTGCCCATGAAATCCGAAATCCGCTCACGCCGATACAACTCGCGACAGAACGGCTGCGGCGTCGATACGGCAAGACCATCTCCGAGACAGACGATGTTTTTGAGCGAAGTCTGGAAACAATTACGCGCCAAGTCGAGGATATTGGCCGCATGGTCGAGGAATTCTCCAGTTTTGCGCGTATGCCTAAACCTCATATTCAAAGGTTCAATCTGACGCGGATGCTGAGCGATACGGCTTTTGCTCAAGGCATGGTGTCGCCTGACATTTCGATGAGCGTCACGGGCGATACGGATGATCTGTTTTACCAGGGCGATGAGCGCCTTTTGAACCAGGCGTTTGGGAACTTGCTCAAGAACGCGGCCGAGGCGATTGTATCGGTGCCCGAAGACAAGGACATCCCAGGCAAGATCGAGATCAAGGTTCAGAAACGAACCGATTTCTTAGACATCTGGGTGCAGGATAACGGTCCAGGCTTTCCCGAGGAAGACCGTGACCGGCTCCTAGAGCCTTATGTCACGACGCGGGATCGTGGCTCCGGGCTCGGCCTTGCCATTGTCAGCCGGATTATCATCGACCATGGCGGTGCCATCACGCTCCACAGCCGGGACGATGGCATCGACGGGGCCCGGGTAAGGGTCTCGCTGCCGGTCCAGGACGATAACGATATCGAATTGGGGGACTCTGCCATTAATACACTCGAACGGGAGCTCCAATGATGAGCGGCGATATTCTAATCGTGGATGATGAACCTGATATTCGCGATCTGATCGCGGGGGTTCTGGAGGATGAAGGGTTCACGACCCGTACGGCTGCGACCGCGGAAAAGGCACTCGACGAAGTTCGCCAGCGCGCGCCCTCGCTCGTGATTCTGGATGTGTGGTTACAGGGCAGCGGTATGGATGGTTTGGCCGTCCTTCAGTACCTGAAATCCATCGACCCACTTCTCCCGGTTATCGTGATCAGCGGTCACGGAAACATCGAAACGGCGGTTGGTGCCATCCGGCGCGGCGCCTATGACTTCATCGAGAAGCCGTTCAAAAGCAGCAAACTCATTCTCTTGATTGAACGGGCGCTCGAAGCCACGCGGCTGAAGCGGGAGAACGCCCGGCTGAAATCCAAAGCGGGGCTCGACGAGCGGTGGGTCGGCACCAGCCCGCCGGCTCAAAGCCTGCGCAATGCCATCGAAAAAGTCGCGCCAACCAATTCGCGGGTCCTTATTACCGGGCCTGCAGGTGTCGGCAAGGAACTCGCCGCCCGGCTCATCCACGAGCGATCGTCGCGCAGCGAGGGGCCATTTCTTGCTGTAAATGCGGCGAGCATATCGGCCGATCAGATGGAGCATGCGCTCTTTGGCGAAGAATCTAAGGATGGTCGACCGCTTCGTATCGGACTGTTCGAAAAGGCCCATGGTGGAACCTTGCTGCTCGATGAAATTGCCGATATGCCGCGCGGGACCCAGAACAAGATTCTGCGGGTTCTGACCGACCAACGCTTCCAGCGTGTGAATGGCCGCGCGGATGTTGTGGTCGATGTTCGTGTGATCTCGGCGACCACGAAAAACTTAGAAGAGGAAATCGCGGCAGGCCGCTTCCGTGAGGACCTCTACTACCGCCTGAATGTGGTGCCGTTACAAGTGCCGTCTCTTGCCCAAAGGCGGGCGGATATCCCTGAACTAATTGACTATTTTTCGAGAAATATCGGCGAGTCAACAGGGCTTCAGCCGCGCGAATTCTCAGGGGAAGCGATTGCCGTGCTCCAATCCATGGATTGGCCCGGCAATATCCGCCAGCTTCGAAATGTTGTCGAACGGATCATGATTTTGTCGCCGGCCGACGTGTTTCGCCCCGTCAGTGTCGACGAGCTTCCAAAAGAGCGTGATCTTGGCAATAACAGCATGGCGGCCGGATCAGCCGACCTTGTCGGCCTATCCCTCCGCGACGCCCGTGAGCAATTTGAGCGCGAATACCTCTCGCTCCAAATTACACGTTTCAATGGCAATATTTCTAGGACGGCCGAGTTCATCGGCATGGAGCGGTCAGCCCTGCACAGAAAATTAAAGGCTCTCGGCATACAATCTGCTCAGGTCCGTCAAGGAAGCTGATTGCATGCGCGTCGTTATCTGCGGGGCCGGCCGGGTGGGCCAAGGGATCGCCCGCCGTCTCGCTGAAGAAAATCACAGCATTACAATCGTGGATGCCGACCCTGAACTGGTAGACAAGGTGTCTACAGATCTTGAGGTGCGCGGCACGGTCGGCCATGCCGCCCACCCAGAAACCCTGCGAAATGCCGGCGTCGAAGAGGCCGAGATGATCATCGCCGTGACGTATCACGACGAGGTCAACATGGTGATCTGCCAGGTAGCGCACACGCTCTTTGGCACGCCCACGAAAATCGCCCGTGTGCGGGCCCAGGGCTACCTCGCCAAGACAGCTGGCGATCTCTTTTCCCGTGGCGGTCTGCCGATCGATATGGTCATCTCGCCAGAGATTGCTGTGGCGAAAGCGGTCCTCCAAAGGATTTCCACGCCGGGGGCGCTTACCAGCGCGAGTTTTGCGAAAGGGCAGTTGAAACTGCTCGGGTTCAATATCGACGCGGAGAGCCCGCTGCTCGATACCGCGTTCGACCAGATCAAAGGTCTCTTTCCGGATCTTGAGGCTCGGATTGTGGGCATTGGGCGGGGCGACACGGTGTTTGCACCGCGATCGAACGAGCGCCTGCGCGAGCATGACCGGGCCTATCTCATGGTGCGGGATGAACATGCGCCGCGCCTGACGCGTATTTTTAATCGCGAAAACCGGGATCTGCGCCATCTCGTCATTGTCGGTGGCGGTAATATCGGGCTGTCACTCGCCGAAAAGATCGAGCGGGAGACCGAGATTCGCGTCCGCCTGATCGAGGCGAATGCCGAGCGGGCCGAACAAGCCGTCATGCAACTTCGACGCACCATCGTCATCAAAGGGGATGGCCTGAACCGAGAAATCCTCGATGAGGCTGGAATTAACGGTGCCGACTTCGTCCTCGCCCTTACAAACGATGATAAAGCTAATCTCTTGATCTGTAATCTCGCCAAGCGCGCGGGCGCGCGGCGGGCATTGGCTCTGGTCAATGATCCAAATTTGGCAGGTCTCAGCCGGGACCTGAAAGTCGATATGGTCCTCGATCCTCGAGCTCTAACCGTGACGCAGGTGCTCCAAAGACTACGCCGCGGACGAATCCTTCAGCTTCACACGCTGGAAGATGGTGCCGCGGAAGCAGCCGAAGGCATTGTGCTTGAGAGTTCGCCCTTGATCGGCAGCGCCGTCGGCTATGACGATATGCCGGCCGGTGTGACGACGGCGGCAATTGTTCGGAAGAACGAGATCATGTTTCCGCAGGACTCCCTGTCGGTGAAAGCGGATGATCATCTCATCCTGTTCTATGAGCGGGGTAAAACGCGCAAAGTTGAACAGTTTTTCCGCGTCAGTCCCGAGTTCTTCTAGCCGGCGGTAAGGGGGAAGGGCGTGAATTATCCCTCCGTCGCGCGCGTTTTGGCGCTTTTAGGTCTGACGCTCGGTGCCTGCATGATCGGCCTGGCGGTGCTCGCTCTGTCATTTGGCGAGCGTCCGCAGACCTATTCCTTCCTGTTCAGCGGCCTTTTGACCGTCACGCTCGCAGCGGTTGTCATTGTGCTTGCTGGCAAGCCAGACCGACCGGCGCGGGCGCGTGATGGCCTCGCGGTTGCGCTGATCTGGTATGTCGGGGCGCCGATCCCTGCAGCTATTCCGTTCGTGTTTGGAACAGCCGAGTCGACCATCATTCCGGCCATCCACGAGGCGGTCTCATGTCTGACGACGACCGGGCACTCTGTCATTGCCATTGAGCCCGGTCAGTGGCCCACCACGCTTTTGATATGGCGCGCCATTTTGCACCTCTTTGGCATGGTAACGGGGCTCGTGGTGGCCGCAACCGTCTTCGCAGCCGTTTCTCTTGGCGGCCCGGGTGTTCACCGATCCTTCTTATTCACCATCCCCGATGGGAGCTTCTTTGATGCGCTTCCCAAAGTCATCCGGATCGTTGCGACAGTCTGCGGGGTATTGATTGTTATAGTATTTTCTGGCCTTGTCATTGCGGGCGTTGACCCGGCGACAGCGCTAGGACATGCGGTCAGCATTGCCTCGACAGGGCTCGTTGATCCGCAGTTCGCCGAGATCAGCTATCCGAACTGGCAGGCCTCGATGGTCGTTTTTGTGGGTTTGCTCGTTGCCACGGCGGGTCTGTCCATTCTCCTGGATTTGGCTCCGTCCCGGCTCCCGCGCATCGCGGTTGATCCGGAATTGATCCTTTTGTTGATCTTAGTCGCAGCGATTGGGATCTTAGCGGTCATATCGGATCTACCGGTCCCAGAGGCGTTCGGGTGGGCGGTTTCAGCGCTGTCGACGTCAGGTCTCCCCGTTTTCGAGAGCCAAGAGACGATCATCTCCCGACTACCGCCATCGCTTTTGATTCTTCCAGCTTTGATCGGAGGATCGGCGCTCTCAACGGCGGGGGGTATAAAGCTCGCAAGGATCTTTGTCCTCATCCGCCGTGCCGGCCAGGAGTTTGCACGCCTCGGATATCAGCACTCTCTCGTCGCGTTGAAGTTCCGTGACCGGCTTCAAAAAGAGCGCGCCGTGCTCGGTGTGTGGGTCTACTTGATAGCCTATATAGGCGCGGCAACTTTGACTTATGTCTTCCTGAGCTTCGCCGGGACGGGGTTTGATGATGCGATACGGCAATCGATCGGCGCGATTTCCAATTCTGGATGGCTCGTTGCAACGCCTGAACCGCACAATGTCCTGCAGCATATCGTTTTGAGTGTCAGCATGCTTGTGGGCCGACTGGAAGTAATTGCTGTGCTTTCTGCGCTGAGCCCTAGTTTCTGGCAAAGATGAGCGTCAATCCGCTGGTACGAACTGCGAACAAATCTTTGAAAAGACCTTGCACTTAAACCACAATCGCTCTAGCGGCTAAGACCGAGCGAGGAGAACAAAGAATGGCTGCCGATAAGAAGCAGAACTTGCAGGATACCTTCCTGAACGCGGTGCGTCGGAACCGGACGCCCCTGACAGTCTACACGACGAATGGTGTGAAATTGCAGGGTGCCGTAACCTGGTTCGACAATTTTTGTATTCTTCTGCGCAGCGACGGGCGCGCGCCTCAGCTTGTTTACAAGCACGCGATCTCAACAATTGCGCCGAACCAGCCGGTTCAATTGTTCGATGAGAATGAGGCTGGCCAGAGCGACGATTGACGAACGCTGAGAACGCCCAGACCGATGCCGCCGTCATCGCCGGCATCGTTATCCCTTGGTTCACGCCGGCCGACCGACCAACCGAACAGAGACTTGAGGAAACGCGCGGCCTAGCCGAAGCTTTGGAATGTGAGGTGGCCTTTGTTGCGGCACAGCAGATCCGGCGCGGGTCTCCGTCGCATTTGCTGCCGGGCGGCGTGCTCGATCGCATTAGCGATGAGTTAGAAGCGGCGTCCGCATCGCTCTTTATCGTCGATGCGATGCTCACCCCGGTCCAGCAACGCAATTTAGAGGCGCGGCTCGGCGTCAAAGTGATCGATCGGACCGGGCTCATACTCGAGATCTTTGGTCTGCGCGCGCGGACGAAAACCGGCCGGTTGCAGGTCGAATTGGCGCGGCAACTTTATGAACGCTCGCGTCTCGTCCGGACCTGGACCCACTTGGAACGCCAGCGCGGTGGTCGGGGCTTTCTCGCAGGACCTGGGGAAACCCAGCTGGAAGCGGATAAGCGGATGCTCGATACCCGGATCCGGCGATTGAGGCGCGATCTCGAAGATGTTCGACGGACGCGTGGCTTGCAGCGTAAGTCGCGTCTTCGGTCGGGCACACCAGTCGTCGCGCTCGTGGGGTACACCAATGCGGGAAAATCGACGCTTTTCAATGCCTTGAGCGGCGCAGATGTCTTCGCGCAGGATATGCCGTTTGCGACCCTCGACCCAACGATCCGGCGTGTCCCGCTCCCCGGGATCGGTCACATCGCGCTTGTAGATACGGTCGGATTTGTTTCCGACCTCCCGACGCATCTGATCGAGTCTTTCCGGGCGACATTAGAGGAGGCTGTGGAAGCTGACCTCTTGGTCCATGTCAGGGATCGGTCTTCCCCCGTGGATCTGGCGCAGAAACAGGACGTGGAGGCGGTCCTCGACCAGTTGGGCAAGCAGTCTGGGCGCCAATTACCTCCTTTGATCGAGGTTTGGAACAAGTGTGATCTGCTCGATGGGGTGACGCTTGCACGCCTTCACGGCGCCGCAGAACACGCCGATCCGCCGGCTGTTCTGGCCTCCGCGACCGGTGGACGAGGCCTCGACGCTTTAATGGAAATGATTGCTACCGCCCTGAACCGATCGGCCCTCATTCGGACCATCATTTTAGGACTGAACGATGGTGAGGCGCGGGCGTGGCTATATGAAAACGGCGACGTAATTGCCGAGACCGCTGGCGAGGATTCCGAGCAAATTGCTCTACGCGTGAAGTTGAGCGACGATCGTTTCGGGCAGTTCCAGCAGAAATTTCCGACGCTTGCGGCGATCGATCAATCTTGACGTCGTGATGCTTTGACGCGCGTCCAGAGCGCTTCTTGTTGATCGAGCGAAAGCTCTGCGAACGAGACACCATCTTCTTTTGCAAGGTCTTCCATGGCGCGGAAGCGAGCCTCGAACTTATCATTCGCCTTACGCAACGCGACTTCAGGATCAATCCCTAATCTGCGGGCAAGATTGGCACAGACGAAGAGAACATCTCCCATTTCTTCTTCGATGTGGGCGATATCGTCTGTGGCCATAGCCTCTTTGAGTTCACCGGTTTCCTCGGTGAGCTTGTCAAAGATCGGCTCGGGCGTGGCCCAATCAAACCCGGTCCGCGCGGCGCGCTTTTGGAGTTTCTCGGCGCGCAACAGCGCCGGCAGGGCCTTTGCCACGCCTTGAAGCGCGCTGACGTCCTCTGGATCACCACCGAGTTTCTGGGCGCGTTCCAGTGCTTTTTGTTCTTCCCAAGCCCGCGTCTGCGCCGCGCTATCGCGTGCCTCAGCCTCTCCAAACACATGGGGGTGGCGTCGTACCATCTTGTCGCTGATTGTTTCGGCGACATCCTCCAAGGTGAACCTGTCCGCTTCAGACGCCATCTGACTGTGGAAGACGACCTGGAGGAGGAGGTCTCCAAGCTCCTCTTTCAAGTCGCCCATGTCATCGCGATTGATCGCATCGAGGACTTCGTAAGCTTCTTCGATTGTGTAGGGCGCGATCGACGCAAAATCCTGCGCAACATCCCAGGGACAGCCGGTCTGCGGGTCCCGAAGGCGCGCCATGATCTCGACCAGACGTTCGACGCCTTTTCCGTCCCGCGAGGTGGCTTTGGATTGGGTCACCGCCATCAGTCCCAAAGCGCTCCATAGCGGCGCGGTGTACGCGCCTTCCATGCGCCGCGGTGAAACACGTCGGACACCATGACCGGCGCAACAGACGAGGCTTCCGCAAAGACCATTTGCTCTAGGGTCACGTCCACCTTGCCCCAGGAACAAGCTTCTTTGAGGGTGGAGGACGAGCAAGCGCCGTCACGCACATCCGCGACGGTGATCTGCACGGCGTATTTGTGCATTTCGACATCGTCGTGGCCGAGGATTTCAGCGCAGACAACGGTGTCCTGGGCGAAATTTTTCGGCACGCCGCCTCCGACCATGAAGAGACCTGTGGAGCCGGCCTTAATCTTGATGTCGGTCAATTCCCGGAAGTCTGCAACGGAATCAATCGTGAGATAGGGCTTTCCGGCCTTCATCCGCTCGACTTGATGTTTGACGAGCCCGAACCCGGCCGAGCAATCGGAGAAGGCCGGGCAGAAAATCGGGACATCGCGCTCAAAGCACTCTTGGATTAATGATCCGGGCTTCTTGGCGTTGCCATCGGCCAGCCAGCGACCAAGCGCACGAATAAAGGCGCGCGAAGAGTAGGGTTTCGCCTCCAGCTGATCGGCGACTTCCAGGATTGTGTGATCGGTGGCCTGGAGGTCCTCTTCATCAATATAGGTGTCGTAGATCCGGTCGATATAGAGATCACGGAGGACGCGGTCGTCTGGGACTTCGAGCGCTTGATAGTGGTGAAAGCCAAGGGCTTCGAAAAAGTCCATGTCGATAATGGAGGCCCCGGTCGCAATGACCGCATCGACCATATTGTGGCGCACCATGTCTCGCCACACATGCATACATCCGCCCGCAGATGTTGACCCAGCGAGGGTTAGGAAAACGGCGCAATCGGTGTCGGCGACCATCTGGCCCAGAATGCGGGCCGCGCGCGCCGCATCGCGCGATGTAAAGCTCATTTTTTCCCAGGCATCGATCAACGGCCGACCATCGAAGGCCGTGACATCAATATGTTCGACTTTTTGGGAGAGGAGTTCGGCTTTTCTGTTTGTTGTCTCTGTCATCAACGCCTCCTGGGACTAGACGCGCCGTTAACTGAGCCCGCGGGCGAGGTCAATGACGCGTTGCGTTTCCTCCCACAGCCCAAGGGATGGGAGCTCCGCCGGGGCAAAAAACCGGGCCTCTGCCGCGTCATCACCGGCGATGGGCTCGCCCGCCATCCACTTTGCCGCATAGTCGATGAGGAGGTAGTGTCGCGCGGTCTGGCCGGTCCGCCGCGATCGGAAAATCGCATCGACGACATCGACGAGCCCCATCAGCTTGGCTTCGATCGCTGTCTCTTCCAAGAGTTCCCTGCGGGCTGCGTCTTCGGCCGTTTCGCCAGGTTCGATCCGCCCGCCTGGCAACGACCACGCGCCCGCAAGGGGCGCTTGACCACGCTTCACGAGCAGCACGTCGGCGCCGCGAAAGCAGACGATGCCTACGCTGGGCGCGACGAAAGTCACTGACACACGCCGAAGCAGAGCCTGTGGCCATCAGGGTCCATGACATCCATCTCGGTGCAGCCATATCCGGTCTCAATTGGTCCGCGCACAATCTCGATTCCTGCTGCCTGTAGGTGTTTGCGCATTGTCTCAGCGCCCTTGATCCAAATGTAAACGCTCCAAGCCCTGTGCGTCGCCGATATGCGAGCGTGCCGCAAAGGCGCCGCAATTGGCAAACCTCAGCTTAAAGGCCGTCGTTTATTTGAAAGGAATGGATGCTTTCGCAGATCGACTCAAGCGCGCCGGACTACTGATCGGATTTGTTCTTCTGTTCGCCTGGCCCTTTGTCGGGCTTGTGGTTAGTCGGATCATTTCCGGCTGAGGAAGCGGATGCGGGACGATCCGTAGGTTCGGTCGTCCTCAGTCGTCCAGTCTGGCAGGTCGAGGGCTTCGTCTGGGCCCGTTTCGACAATCGCGATGGCGCCCGGCCTTAGCCAGTCTCCCTCAATGAGGTTCTGTAAGGTCTTCGCTACGAGGTCTTTGCCATAGGGCGGATCCAGGAAAGCGAGGCCAAAAGGCTCCCCCACGCCGGCGGGTTTCGGCCCAAGGTCTGTGGCGGATCGGCGATGCAGCCGTGTTTGGCCAAAGAGCTGAAAAGCGTCGATGTTTTGTCGAATGGCCCCGCGGGCGGCTGCATCTGTGTCGACGAACAGACAAAAAGCACCGCCGCGAGACATGGCTTCGAGACCGAGGGCGCCTGATCCAGCGAACAGATCAATGATGCGCGCATCATCAAGACCCGGTGACCACGGCGCATGCGCCAGAACGTTGAAAAGGGACTCCCGCGTTCGATCGGTCGTTGGCCGCGTCGACGATCCCTTCGGCGCGATAACGGCTCGGCCCTTGAATTTCCCGGAAACAATGCGCATCGCTTTGCCATTAGACCGAACAGAGTTGAGCGGAAACTCCCCATGACAGGCCAAGACGCGATGGCACGCGCGCTCGAACTAGCGGCCGAGGCGGCGCGCGCAGGAGAAGTGCCAGTCGGGGCCGTGATTGTCGATGAGGCGCAGGGTGTCATCGTCGGGGAGGGGGCAAACCGGCCGATTGCCGCCCATGATCCGACTGCGCATGCCGAGATTGTCGCTATGCGGGCGGCGGCTGAACGGCTGAACAATTACCGCCTCACGGGTCTACATCTCTATGTCACGCTGGAGCCGTGCGTGATGTGTGCCGGCGCGATTAGCCATGCACGGCTCGGCGCCCTCACATTTGCCGCGACGGATCAGAAGGGCGGGGCGGTCTGTTCTGGCGTGAAGTTCTTCGATCAGCCGACCTGCCATTGGCGACCGACCATCAACATTGATGCTGAGGCCGCCGACGAAGCGTCCCAGTTATTGCGTGATTTTTTTCGCGCCCGCCGCGAAAAATAACAGACGTTAATCTTTCACGTAAGTGTCGCTGAACTGTTACCTGAGATTTCTAGAGCGGGGTCAGATAACCCAAGGCGGAGACCCTAAATGACGAAATCAACCCGTAAGCGCGTATCGCCCTATTGGATGGGAGGGTCGCTCCTTGCGATCTCTGCGGCCATCCTCGCTGCGTGCGCCGATGATCCAGATGGGATCGTGCTGCCGCCGCCTCCGCCTGCGCCGCCACCACCGCCGCCGGTTGCAATGGAACCGGAAGTGACGCTGTCGAGCGTTGGCGTTTTCGAGACAGGAATTTTTGACGAGGGCGCGGCTGAGATCGTGACCTTTGACCCGTCTTCCGACCGTCTGTTCGTCGTCAATTCGAACGATTCGACGATTGACGTGCTGGATCTGTCCGATCCCGCGTCTCCAACGCTGATCAGCCAGATTGATGCAACGGCGCTTGGCGGCGGAGCCAATAGCATTGCGGTCTCGGGCGGCATTCTTGCCGTTGCGATTGAAGCGACAACAGCAACGGACCCGGGCCTCGTGGCGTTCTACGATGCTGCAACCCTGTCCCTCGACGGGCAGGTCACCGTGGGCGCGCTCCCGGACATGGTCACGTTCACACCGGACGGTCAGACGGTCCTCGTGGCCAATGAAGGCGAACCGAGCGATGATCTCACCATCAATCCCGAAGGATCGATCAGCATTATCGATGTGTCGGGCGGGGCAGCAACGGCGACGCTGGAAGGCACCGCCACGTTCACGTCGTTCAACGGGATGGAAGATGCCCTCAATGCCGATGGTGTGCGCATCTTCCTGCCGGGCGCTACGGTCGCTGAAGATGTTGAGCCGGAGTTCATCGCTGTGTCAGCCGATGGCACGACGGCGTTTGTCGCGCTGCAGGAGAATAATGCGCTGGCCATTGTCGATATCGCAACGGCGACCGTGACAGAGCTAGTGAGCTTCGGGACCGTGGATCACAGCCAGGCCGGGTTCGAGTTCGACCCGAACGATGATGACGGCATCAATATCGTCAACGGGCCCGTGTTCGGCATGCGGATGCCGGACGCGATTGCATCGGTTGAGATCGATGGCGAGACTTTCATCGTGACCGCGAATGAAGGCGACGGCCGCGAGTTCGAAACCGAAGACCCGATGACTGGCGACGATGTGGAAGTTTTCATCGAAGTTGTGGATGTGGACGATGCAGTCTCAGATGGCCTGATCGACCTTACGGCGTTCACGACGGATGAGCTGACGGCCCTCAACGATCTCGAGATCAGCAATGTGTCCGGCGATACCGACGGCGACGGCATGCTTGAGGAGCTCTTCAGCTTCGGCGCGCGGTCCTTCTCGATCTTTGCCGCTGACGGGACACTGGTCTTCGATTCCGGATCGGACTTCGAGATGATTACGGCCGAAGAATTCCCAGACGACTTCAACAGCAACAATGACGAGAATGATAGCTTCGAGAACCGGTCAGACGATGGCGGTCCCGAACCGGAAGGCGTGGCAGTCGGCGTGGTCGATGGCGTCACCCTGGCCTTTATCGGTCTGGAACGGATCGGTGGTATCATGGTCTACGACATCAGCGACCCGACGGCGCCGGTCTTTGAAGACTATATCAACATTCGAGACTTTACGGTCGACGTCCAATTGCCGGACGACTCCGTCAATCCGGCCGTTGGCGATCTCGGCCCTGAAGGCCTGGCCTTCGTGTCGGCCGATGACAGCCCATCGGGCACACCGCTCTTGATTGTTGGCAACGAGGTTAGCGGTACAACCCGCATCTTCGAAGTTGGCCTGGAAATGGTTCCAGTCGATAGCTAAGGCGATTGCGGCGGGGCTCGGAGACGGTTGCTAGACCAATCCGAGTCCCGCCGCCGCTCTTACGAAATAGATCGCGCCGATCCCAGTGATCAGCGATTTTACCCAAGTCTGAAAATTCGTATCGGTCATGCGATCGAGTAGTCGCTTGCCCCCATAGGTCGCCAACATGGAGAGCGGGATCGCTGCAGCGATCAGTAAGGCGGGAGGCCAGTTATCGGCGCTTGAGGCAGCCGCGCCCAGGAAGGGGACTGACCAGAACAAGATCTTGATCAAGTGCGAGATGGCTTGGGTGGCCGATTTTGTCGCGACGATTTCTTGGCGGGTCATATCTGTCCGGACAAAAAATGCGTCGAGGAGGGGCCCTGCGACCCCCGCAAGTGAGTTCAGGCCCTGGACAATGACCCCGGCAATCTCGGCTTGACCGGGCGCTCGGATGTCGAGTGCCAGCCAGGATTTGGGGATCCAAACCAGGATCGGCACAGCAGCTAGGACCAGATAGACTGCGGTCTTGTCCGGTCGCCAGGCGATCCAGGTGAGCCCGACCAGCCCGATCGCTGCCCCGATCAGGTATCGTCGGAACACGGGCCAATCAATGTTGTCCCGCAAAAGCCAGGCACGCCAACTATTTGCGGCCATCATAATCGCACCATGTAAGATCATAGCGGTCGCGACCGGGACGATCGCAACGATCACGCCCATCAGAATGAGCCCGCCGGCCATTCCAAAAATGCCGGAAATGAAGGAAGAAACGATCGTCGTCAGTAGGATTATGGATATGGTCGCGATAGACATGCCGGGCCGTCTATAGTGGCAAAAAATGCGTTTGAATACGGAGGTGTGCGTGCCTGAAATCGAGCTGAGTGGCCAGGAAATCCTGTTTGCCGAAGCGCTTGCCCTGATTGTGGCGGCCTGTTTGTTCGCGCCGCTCTTTAAGCGCTTCGGTCTCGGTACTGTGCTCGGCTATCTCGCCGCTGGCGTAGCCGTCCAAACGAGCTTGAACATCTCTTTTTCCGAACACCCGGAAGAACTGCTGCACTTTGCCGAGTTCGGTGTTGTGCTGTTTCTTTTCGTCATTGGTCTTGAACTCAAACCGTCGAAACTCTGGGAGATGCGCGCCGATATATTCGGCCTCGGCACGGCCCAGCTTCTGATCTGCGGCGCTGTCTTGGGTGTGATCGCGAAATTTGTCGGCGGGCTGCCCTGGACGGCAGCCACGATTATTGGGCTCGGTCTTGCTCTATCGTCGACAGCACTCGTCATGCAGACACTCGATGAACGTCAGGATCGCGGCGCCCCCTATGGCCGCAAAGCATTTTCGATCCTGCTCCTACAAGACTTATCAATTGTCCCGCTTCTTCTTTTGGTCGCGTTACTGGCCCCGAGTGCAGAGGGTGCCAGTCTATCTGATGGATTGAGACAGGTTGGCATCGCTGTGGGGGCGATTTTGGGCTTGATCGCCCTCGGCCAGTTTGGCCTGAACCCGATGTTCCGGGTCCTCGCGAATGCGCGCATGCCTGAAATCATGACGGCGGCCGCACTCGGCGTGGTGATCCTTTCGGCCCTGCTCATGGATGCCGCTGGCATGTCTTATGCGATGGGAGCCTTCATAGCCGGCGTTCTCCTGGCGGAGTCGAGCTACCGGCACGAAATCGAAGCAGATGTCGAGCCGTTTCGCGGCCTCTTTATGGGGCTCTTCTTCATAGCGGTCGGCCTGGCGCTTGATCTTGATGTGGTGGCTGCGAATTGGCCGATCATTGTGGTCGCAGCGCCCGTGATCATGGGGCTGAAGGCGGCGATCATATCGGCCATGCTTTATTTTCAGGGAAATTCTTTGCCGACGTCGGGTCGCGCGGGGATTATCCTCCAGCAGTCCGGTGAGTTTGGTTTTGTCTTGTTTGCCGCCGCCGGCGCTGCCAGCCTGATTTCCGACGAGCTGAGCGCCATTCTGGTTGCGATTATCACGCTGACCATGGCGCTGACGCCGCTCTTTTCGCTTGTTGAGGTCTTCTTTAACCGCGCGCGACCGCTCGAAGAAATGGACGAAACCTATGAGGACGCGACCGGAAACGTCCTGATGATCGGGTTTGGCCGGTTCGGC
>JBCAWP010000010.1:10827-21651 GCA_038534535.1 Pseudomonadota bacterium | reverse complement strand
CAAGCTGAGTGAGCAACTGGGTCTTCAAGCCAATCTCACCTATGACGGGGCTCGCTTCAGCCAGGGCGGGGCGTTACGCCAAACACCGGACTTTGAGGGTGTTTTAGATGATGGCCTCGGCTCAAGATTTGTCGGGACAGTTTCCTCGGATTGGCGGTCTGTCAAAGACTGGGGGCCCGTTCGGAATGTGGCGGCGGGCGTGCGGAGCACCTATTCGCGGGTTGGCGGATCAAACGGTAGTGATTCCGTTGCTGGAACAGCCGGCTTCAGTGCGCAGATAACCCCGCTCGACCTCGACATCTCTGTGGACGCGACCGTCTCAAGAAACAGTGTGGCCGACGGCGAAGCTCAGGTAGCTAATACTGTGAATGTGCGCGCGTTTAAGCGGTTTGATTGGGGACGCGCGCAAGCCACCTACACCACCGCTTCGGTGGCCGCAGGCGGTCAAAGTGACAATCGGTTTGTCGGCAGCCTACAGGTCAATCCCATTCGAAAGGTTTTCCCGAAAGGCGCATCCGTATCGGCTGGCCCGAATGCCTCGGTGGTTGTTGCCGAGGGTGAGGTTCGATCTCGTTTCGGGGCGACACTATCGGCGAATTCAGGGCGTTTGTTCGGGCAAAAGCTGAGTCTGCAGGGGCAGGCGACTGCGCTCCAGTCAATCGACCCTGCTGACACGTCGACGGACTTCTTTGCGAGCCTCGCCGCGACGTACCGGTTCTCCCGGGCGCTTCAGCTCGAAACCAACTATTTCGACAATTTCAATGGCGGGCGCGACGTGTCGATAGCGCTGCGTGGACGGCTCGTCTTTAACGAACCCCGCAAACATACGCGCCCGAGGGACGGCCTCGGCGTGCTGCGCGGGAAAGTTTTCTTTGACCGCAACCGGGACGGTATCCGCCAAGATGATGAACCTGGTATTCCGTCGGTGCGCGTTCAGGTGTCTGGTACGCGTCTTGGGCTCGGCGTTGACCGCGATGGCAACTTCACGATCCAGAACATGAAGAAGGGTCTTTATGGGTTGGTCGTTGACCGCCGGTCGCTGCCACTCGGATTGCTCGTCCCGGAAGAGAGCGCGGCACGGGTGACGATCGGCGAGGGCCGGATCACGGAGATTGAAATCCCAATCATTGCGTCCGGTCAGATCCGCGGAGCCCTGTTCCTGGATACGAACGGAAATGGTGAGGCCGACCAGGGCGAACAACGCCTTGAAGGCAAGTTCATCAAGCTGACGAAGCTGGTTGAGGATGGCGACGCCGAGACCGAGCCGGAGGTGGGGCTCTCCACGACCTTTGGTCAGTATAGCTTCGAGAACCTCTCCCCTGGGCGTTATGAGATAAGCGTCAATCACCTGGGAGAGGTCTTCTCCCAGACCATCGAACTCACGGAAGATGGACTGTTCGTGGTGGTGCCGTTTGCCCTGCCGGTGGATCGCGGGGTGATTGCGCCGGATACATTCGACGCCCCCGTGATCGGGGAAGCCTAGTCGTGCTTGGGCGCGTTATTGGCGAATGAAGCGGAATTCGATCTCGTAGTTCAACGCGCCGGCCCCGAGGGATAGATCATAGTCTTCGAAACCGTAGACATAGTCGAAGCGGATCGATTGCGCGCCGAGGGTGTCGGAGGCGCGTCGGCGGATCGGATCTCTGAAATCAGCAATGATTTGGGCTGCTCCCGTGATGTCGCCGAGCGAGTTGAAGCCGTTGAGGCGCCGGAACCGACCCCTCCGGGCGTCACTGCCATAGCTAAAGCCATCATCGGTGCCCCGTTGTGTAATGCCATAATCGAACACGACATTGTTGAGGGTCTCTTCTGTGTTGAAACTATCCCGGAGGCCGCGGGCGCGGGCCTCGGCCAGAATACCGAAACCAATTGTCCGCGATGAGAGGTAGAAACTGCGCTGGATCGAGTTTTCGACCGCGCGAATGGCAGTGTTTCGGCGGAGCGTAATGGGGGCGAAGACATCCTCGGCATCCAGGAAGCCATTAGTATCTGTCGACGATAGGTTGGTGATGGGGCCGTTGCCGACCCCATTATTGGCGAAGCCAAGGGCGGCGCCCTGGCCATTCTCAAAGATGATATGGGTTCCTTCGGTCCGCGTCCCGGTGAAAACAGGGCGCACATCGCCGGTGCCTTGGAAGGGATTTCCGCTCCACGCGATCAATTCGCCGCCAACCGGGACGGTGCCATTATTGGCGAAGATGTGTGCGTCATAAACGTCGAAGCTGAAGCTGTCATGAACAATGACGCAGCCCTTCACACGGCAAAAGAAGTCCGTATCGAGAAAGGTGGATTGGGCATAGCCAAGCCCCGGCGCACCAAGCGTGGCCAGGGTGATGGCGAGAAGTGGGCGCAATGCTGTTATGGCTGCACCTCGGATGTCAGGCCAGCACGCTTCGACGCCGTTTGCACGCGGTGGGCCGGAAGGGAGATCGCTTCGCCGCCGGCCTGCGGGGTGAAGATGTTTTCAAGGCGCACTTCGATGCGCGCGTCATCTGGCACGTTTTCCGGCAAGGGCGTCACATAGTCCCGCCGGGCGCCGTGGAGAACAACGAGATTGGCCACATCGAGGGTCTCGGTCGTGAGGCCGTGGGAGATTTCGATTTCACCTTGAAGGCGCGCGTGCGCGTTGCCGGTGTTCTCGATTTCGAGTTGGAGCATCCGGGGTCCATCTTCGGTTTCAGGCGCGACGATATCGCTTCCTTGAATCACAGGTTCGCTGTCGGCCGGGCCAACGGTCAAATAGAAGAGCGTGGCAATCTGGTATTTTTTCCAGACGCCTGATTGGTCTGCGCGCTCGTCTGGCAGGACAGTGGAGGCGAGGAGGGCGAAACGAAAGTCTCCGGAGCGATTGAGACGGGTCGGCGTTGCCATGTCGACGATGACTTGTTCCGACTCGCCTGGCTTCAAGGTTAGGAAGGCCGGGCTAAAGCGGGCCCAACCTGCCGCTGATACGGTACTTTCGCCCGGGGGCGACAGGCGAATTTGCCCGCTCTCGTCTAGCTCCCAATCGGCGAGGCCGAGGGTCAGCGAGATCGTCTTCTCCGTGTGGACATTCGCGATGTTGATGACCTGGCGGTTGGAAGCGCCCGGCTCGACGGGGAGTTCGACCGTCGTCGGCTGTAAGCCAATCCCAAAGCCGAAAGCCGGGATCGCGGCGGTCAGCGCCGCCGCGGCGAGGAGGGCTGGGCGAAAAAGGCTCAACGGCATTGAGGTGTCCTCGTATGAACAAAGCGTTGAACGGGTTATGCCGTCACGAGGGTTACCTATTCCTTTAAACAGGACATCTCTTGATTGTCCGGTTTGCTCGGTGATAGCGCGCTTTGCAATGTCGAAAAGAAAGCGCCGTCGGCGCCCCCATATCCCTGCGGACCTATCGACCTGCGATGGCCGCCAGCGCGCGCGCAAGGAGCTCGTTTGGAGCGATCACGGATTTTTGCGGGTCGGGTTCTCGAACCTCCACAAGATTTCAGATGAAATGTGGCGGTCCAACCAGCCGTCTCCGGAACAGATTACGCGGCACGCCGCAGAGCGCGGGATCCGGACGATCGTCAATCTGCGCGGCGAAAGCCTGCGTGGGCACTATCTCCTTGAACGGGAGGCCTGCGCGGCCGCGGGTGTCCGCCTAGTCGATTTTCAGGTGTTTTCCCGGGATACACCGACCCCTGAGTCTGTTTTAGCTTCGAAGGAGCTTTTCAGCAGGATCACCTATCCGGCGCTTATGCACTGTAAATCAGGCGCGGACCGGGCAGGGCTGATGTCAGTTCTTTACTTGATTGGTCGAAAGGGCGAGCCAGTCGACCGCGCGCTTTCCCAGCTTTCGCTCAAATATCTCCATGTGAGACAGGGAAAGACTGGTCTTCTTGATGCCTTTTTCGCAGCAGCACTGTCGGCTGGCGCAAATACCCCCGACGTGTTCTTCCGGTGGGTTGAAAACGAGTATGACCGAGTGGCTGTCAAAGCCGACTTCCTGAGGGCCCGTGGACGGCAAATCGAACTCGACAGATTGCTTGGACGGGAATAATGGCCCGCCTGCTCGCCTTTTAAATGAAATTGTGAAACCGTTCACACGTTAGACGGAGGGATGCTTGATGAGAAAGTGTGTGTTGATTGGAGCTGCGGCGCTCCTGCTCGTCGCGTGCGGCGGCGGTAACGACAAGCAGAAGCTGGTCGCGGCGTGTATAGAGGGGGGGGAGAGTGAGGCGAACTGTTCGTGTCTCGCAGATGCCGCCGAAGAGAATCTCAGCGACAAACTGTTCGGTAAGCTCGTGGATATCACCGCCGCCGGCGACGATGGCGCCGCGCAAATCATGTCTGAGCTCACTCAGGACGAACAGAGCGAATTTTTCAGTTTTGCCATGCGGGCCGCTGTCACGTGTGGTGCTGGCCTAAACGTGAATGAGTAAGTCCCTCAGGTGAGGCTCGCGCCTTGATCGGCACCGTCCTTGCAATGTACACAAAACGAATGGCGGGACACGTCCGCAGAAAGTGGAGGGAAAGGGATGAAATTCCTCATTATCAATAGCTTCCGGACGATGGTCTATGTCGCTTTTTTCGCGATTATTGCCTATGGCGTCTGGACGGGTTTCTACAATCAAGGCGCGATCACAAGCACGCTGCCTGGTATATCCGGCGATATTGCGAAGCTTCTCGACGTCGTGCTCGGATTTGTTGGCGGTTGGATTGTCGCGAGCGTGGTGTGTGGATTGATCGTTACGCTTCTGGATATCCGGGACGACATCAACGATCGCCTGCCGGATGCGCGCCAAGACATTTAAGCGTCTCCGAAACGCCGCTAGGTCACTTAACGCCTGACCGGCTTATGGCTGGTCGGGCGCGTCATCTTGGACGGCGACGTTTGCTTAGGCGTTCTGTCCCGTTGCGGAATCGACCCCTGCGGTGCATGTAGCGAATATGAGCGACCGAAAATTGCCGCCCGAGGATGTATTGGGCCTATTACTTGAGACGAGCCGCGCGCATGGGGCGAGCGATGCAGATGCTCGTTTGACCGTGGCCGAAGGTGTTAGCGTCGGAGTTCTTAACGGCCAACTCGAGACGATCGAGCGCGACGAATCTGCCGGTGTCTCCCTGCGCTGTTTCCATGGGCAGCGCCAGGCCCATGTGTCTGGCACGGATTTGAGCCAAGAAGGTTTGAAACTGCTGGCCGAGCGCTGCGCCAGTATGGCGAAAGCCGCCCCCGAAGATGCCTATTGCGGTCTCACGCCAGCCGCTGACCTCGCAAAGGATCTGCCGGCGCTTGATCTCTCCGGCGACGCTGATTTGTCACCGGAAGAGCTGGAGGCTGAAGCCCTCGCGGCCGAAGCGGCCGCTCTCGGTGTGGACGGTGTCCGGCAAGTGCCTAGCTGCAGCGCAGGTTGGAGCCGTTCGGCGCGGTGGCTGGCGGCGACAAACGGATTTTCGGCACATCGGGCCGGCGGGCATTCCGGAATTGGGCTTGCCGCGGTCGCCGAGGCCGATGGCGGAATGGAACGCGATTATGCAAGCCGGTCGTCGCGGCGTCGCGAGGATCGGCTGACACCTGCCGAGATTGGTCGATTGGCCGGCGAGCGCACTGTGGCGCGCCTCGGGTCTGTTAAACTGTCGAGCCGCAAAGCTCCGGTGATTTATGACAAGCGGGTCTCCGCTAGCCTGATCTCGACCCTCGTCAATGCGATCTCCGGCCCCTCGATTGCACGCGGCGTGAGTTTTCTGAGGGAGCGGCTTGGTGCGGCGATTTTCTCGGACACTGTGTCGATTATTGATGATCCGTTTCGGGCGCGTGGCCTTGGCAGTCGCCCCCATGATGGGGAGGGCCGTGCGGTGCGCGAACGGCGGATCATCGACCGGGGTGTGCTGCCGGAATGGCTGCTGAATGGACCGTCGGCCCGTCAATTGGGGCTTCAGCCGAACGGGTTTGCGAGTACCGCTTTTGGCGATCCTCCCGGTATAGCTACATCAAACCTTTATATGGTTAATGGGGTGAAAAGCCCGGCAGAGTTGATGGGTGATGTGGGCGAGGGGTTGCTGGTGACGGGCATGTTCGGCCCATCTATCAACCCAAATTCGGGGGATTACTCGGTCGGCGTAAATGGCTTCTGGTTCGAGGCGGGTGAGATTGCCTATCCTGTCTCGGAGGTGACGATTGCTGGCGATTTGCCTTCGATGTACCAGCGCCTCATTCCTGCGAGCGACCTGGAATTCCTTGGCTCGCGCGACGCCCCGAGTATCCTGATCGAGGACATGACGCTTGCGGGCAGCTGAGCGCACGCTGGCCGAAGACCTAGCTGAAATGCGTGATGCGGCCCGTCACGCAGGTCACATCGCCTTGTCTTATGCGCGGGCGGGCGACGCGAAGGCTTGGGACAAATCCCCAGGACATCCGGTGACCGAAGCCGACCTTGCGGTGAACACCTATCTTGCTGACCGGTTGCGTAAGTTTCGGCCTGAATATGGCTGGCTATCCGAAGAGACCGCCGACCAACCGAGTGAGCGCCGGAAGACCCGGACCTGGGTGGTTGACCCGATTGACGGGACGCGCGCCTTCATGCGGGGGGACCCACATTGGTGCATCGGCTTGGCGGTTGTGGAAGAGGGCATCTCGGTCGCCGCGGTTCTCTACGCGCCGGTCTTCGATGAGCTCTTTGAAGCGCGGCTGAGCGGCGGTGCCTATTTGAACGGTATCGCGATGCGCACATCTGAAAGGTCCGCCGAGGCGGGGTCGCGATTGATCGTCAATCAGACTTTGATCGACCATCCCGACTGGCCAGCGCCGTGGCCAGAGGTTGTCGTCTCCGACCCGAAACCGAATGCGACGCTTTACCGGTTAGCTTTGGTGGCCTCCGGGGCATGGGACGCCACATTTGTCTTGTTTCGCAAATCGGACTGGGATCTCGCAGCTGGCGCGCTTCTGGTTGAAGAGGCCGGCGGCCGCGTGACGACCCATATCGGGGAGGCGTTACAGTTCAACAAGGCTGTACCGGCGCAGCGAAGTCTCCTCGCCGCTGGAAAGGCGCTTCATCCTTTGCTAATGCGGCGCATGAACCGGCTCGAATTGCCCGATCCCAATGCCAGCTGAGCATTTCGGAAAAGGCGACAGGCCGCGCAATCCTGACCTGGCTTGAGGGAGCCCCATGACCGACGCGCCGAAACCACAAAAGCAACTCCTCCACCTCGTGATCGGGGGTGTCTTGAAGGACGTCACAGACGTCGAATTCGAGGATTTGAACGCGATCGATTTTGTCGGCGCGTATGCCAATTACGCCGAAGCCTATGATGCATGGAAGAACGCGGCGCAGCGGACCGTCGACAATGCCGAGATGAGATATTTCATCCTGCATGCGCACCGGCTGCTCGACCCTGAGACCGGGACGCAGCATCACGTCTAGGTTTCCCAATCGGCCCTTAGCGCGCTTGTTTGGCACGTATTTCCGCCCCTTTGGCGGATGGTTCGTGGCGGGCGCGGCTGCGGCCCTGGTCACGTCGCTCGCAGCAGTGGGCTATGGCTTCCTGGTGAAAGCGCTCGGCGACCGGTTACAGCTGGCTGTCGAGGGCGGCGCACTTGGACAATGGGTCTGGGTGCTGCCCGGGCTGATTGTCCTCGCAGCGTTGATCCGCGCGGTTTCGCTGTATGCGATGACGCTTGCGAACAATACCGGCATTCAGCGTGCGCTTGTGTCCGTGTCGAACGCGCAGTTTTCGGCGTTAATCGAAGGGGATTATGCGCGGCTGAGCCGGCGCTCATCCGGCGATTATACCTCCCGGTTTCTGAACGATATCAATGTCCTGAGGGATGTGAGCCTTCGGGTCGCGAATAATTTGCCGAAGAACGTTCTGTCGGTGACGGGGGCCTTCCTCGCCATGCTGGTCATGGACTGGCAACTCGCCGTCGTCCTCTTGGCGACCTACCCGATTGCGATCTGGCCGGTCGTTTCCCTTGGCCAGAGAATCCGCAAACGGGCGAAACAAGCGCAAGCGCAGGCAGGCGACGTGACCGCATTTCTGACCGAGAGCTTCCAGTCCGCCCGTGCGACGAAAGCCTATGGGCTGGAGGGGTACCAAACGAGACGCGCTGACGCCGCCTTCTTGGAGCGGGCGCGTCTGTTCCTCAACGTATTGAAGGACCGGGCCGGGGTCGATCCGATCCTTGAGGTGGCCGGCGGTGTGGCCCTGGCAGGCGTGCTCGCCTTTTCGGCCTGGCGCATTGCAGACGGTGCCACCACGCTCGGCGATTTTCTCGGCTTTATCGCGCTGATCGGCATTGCGGCGCCGGAGATGCGGTCCCTTGGCAGCCTGAGTGCCGCGGCCCAGGAGGGGCGCGCCGCCGCGGATAGATTTTTCGCTATCCTCGATGCACCGAACGCCGTTGCGGACGGTGATGGTCCATCGGAATCCGGCGATGTTATGGGGGCGCTAGGGTTTGAAGACGTGACGTTTGGTTACGGCCATGTGCCAGCCCTGCGGGACATTCGTTTTTCGGTCGCGCCCGGCGAAACAGTCGCGATCGTCGGCCCGTCGGGGGCAGGCAAGTCAACGCTCTTTAATCTCATCCTTCGGCTTTATGATCCATTGGATGGGACGGTCACGCTCGATGGGCGGGATGTACGCGATTACCGGCTGGCTGATCTCCGCGGCGCCGTGGCGCTCGTCGAGCAGGACCCGGTTCTGTTCGACGACACGATTGCGGCGAATATTGCCCTCGGGCGGCCAGGGGCCTCTGACATGGAAATCGTCGCGGCGGCCGAAGCGGCGCATGCTGCGGCGTTTATCGACAGCCTGCCGGAAAAATACGAGACGCGCGTCGGTGAGCGCGGCGGGAAACTCTCCGGCGGGCAACGCCAGCGGGTTGCCCTTGCGCGGGCGATCCTGCGCGGCGCGCCGATCCTCCTCCTCGACGAAGCGACGAGCGCGCTCGACACCGAGACCGAGCAAGCCGTCGGTGCCGCGATCCAGCGCTTTGCTGAGGGGCGGACCGTGCTCGTGATTGCCCACAGACTATCAACGGTGCAGTGGGCGGACCGCGTAATCGTGCTGGAGGGCGGGCGCGTTGTTGAGGAAGGCTCCCATGCGGAGCTGGAAGGGCGCGGCGGCACCTATGCCCGGCTCGTCAAGGCTGGGCTAGGGTAGGCGATACCGGCTTCCTTGCAGCGTAATAATGCCCGTTGCCGTCGTCGACGAACGTATCCGTGACCGTCAAGCCGGCTTGTTCGAGGCAGCACCGGTAGTCGGCGTCGCCGAGGGAGGCCGATGTCTGCCCGGTCAGAAGATCGTCCCAGGTTCCGACTTGCCACGGCGCGGAGAACAGAAGCTGGCCGTCGGGCTTCAGGGTTTCGGCAAAGCGCTGGATCAGCGCCCGCTGCGCCTTGGCAGGCAATAGGAACAAGAGACCGACCGCGAGGATACCGTCAAACCTGCGATTAAAAAACGGGCTCGTCTCGGCTGGCTCGCAAGCGACCTCTGTGCCTGGGAAATTCGCTTTGAATGCCGCCACCATATTGGGCGATGCGTCGATCGCCGAGACAGCCAGTCCGGCCGCGATCAAAGCGGCGGTGAGGGGGAGGCCAGATCCCGCGCCGACATCAAGGACAGCCGCGCCGTCGGGGAGAGCCTCTGCCCAGGCCGTTACGATTTCCAGGCCGACATCTGACCGAACGGCGATGAAGTCGTCCGCGATAGCGTCATAGCCATTTGAGGGGTCGTGGCTCAGGGCGAAGCTCCGCGTTGCGTCGGCGGCGCTCAGGCGAGGTCAGACCGGCCGCGCTCTTCGGGCAATTGTGCCGCCGTGGCGCGGATCAGCTTTGCGAGCTTTTCAGCCGTTTCGGCGCCCTGAACGGCGATGGCGCGATTGCCGATAAAGGTTGGGACGCCGCGCACGCCCATCTGCATGAAGAGCTGCGATTCTTCAGCGATCTTGTCCTTGTCGGCTTCGCTCGCGAGGAGCTTTTCAACAATGTCCCGGTCGAGGCCGATCTCGGCGGCGATGTCGGCGAGAACGGCCTTGTCGCCAATATCGCGGTGGTCGGTGAAATAGGCTTTGAAGAGCGCTTCTTTCGCTGTGAGGCCGAGACCTTGGCCCTGGGCCCAATGGACAAGGCGATGGGCGTTCACGGTGTTTGGTCGTTTCGGAATATTGTCGAAATCGAAGGGAATGCCTTCGGCGGCGCCATACTCCTCAAGGGCGGTGCGCATCTGGCGCCAGCGGTTCTTTGAGGCATCGTGTTCGGAGCCTTCATGGGCGTCAGGGCCGAACTTAGCTTTCATATAGGCGCGGTACTCCATGCCCTCTTCGGGCACGTGGGGGTCGAGTTGGTAGGGGCGGAAATAGATCTCCGTCTCAATGTCGGGAACGGTGTCGACCGCCGCTTTCAGTCGGCGAAGGCCCAGCCAGCACCAGGGGCAGACAAGGTCGGAGACCATTTCAAGGGCGATCTTTTGGGTCATCCGGGGATGGCCTCTGGTTTGGATGCAGCGTGTTTCAGCACGGTGAGATAACCTGGCTGAACTTCCATGCGCGCGGTGAGCCCCTTGCGCTGGAGCAGCCGGTGGGCGTCGGCGAGACGGTAACAGGGCAAGTGCATGAACATGTGGTGTTCGCAGTGATAGTTCACCCAATAAGGGGCGATGAAGGCGCGCTCGATCAGGTTTGCATGGGTGGTGCGGGCATGGCGCATGGGGTCTTGATTGTCCGGCACAACCGCATGCTCCGCGATGTTTCTGAGGCGCGTGACGAGCGGGAACCAGGTCGCCATGGGCACGATCCAGAGGAGGATAAACGCCCACCAGACGCCGAGGGCGGTGAGAAGCGCCAACAGGCCGGCATTGAAGACGAGG
>JBCAWP010000010.1:0-10729 GCA_038534535.1 Pseudomonadota bacterium | reverse complement strand
GAATGGGATGACCGCTTCGCGGGCCGACTGGGCGCGGTTCTCAGCGCCGGGGCCACGGCGGATACCGATACCGAAGGCATTCGAGATCTGGTTGAGGCGTTGCTTGTAGAATGTCTGTCCGGTGAGATCGCGGATAATTTTACGGCGGAGCGAACTCCGTGTGACCGGGAACGGTGCCGACAGGATGAGGTCTGGATCTTCCGGCTGCTGGGCGAATTTATGGTGGGTCAGGTGGTAGGGCCGGTAAGATTTCAAGCTCTGGCCGATCGGTGCGCCGCCGACATATTCGCCAAGCCAGTCGTTGAGCGCTTTGTTCGAATGCAGTCCCCCATGGGCCGCCTCATGGACGAGGATCGCAAGGCCGAGTTGCCGGGTCCCGATGATCATGATCGCGGCGGGAATGAGCCAGGGGAGCCAGACGCCAGCTGCGATAGCGAGGGCGATCACGCCCCAGCAATGGATGACGAGCCAGAGCCCTTTCAGGTCGCTGCGTTGCGACACGCGGGTCCATTCGTCCGCAGTGAAGAGATCAAGGGGGCGTATGCGTTTGGCAGCCGGCATGGGGTGAAAGTACGCCGTTTTGCTGGATCCGCCAATCCGTGACGGTGCGTCACCTTTCGAAAGGGTTAGGCCCAGCCGGCAAGGACAAACCCGCCGGCGAGAATTGCGCCGGCCCAGACATTCGACTTGAAGATTGCGAGGGCGTCCTGTTCCCGGCTGCGCTTGAGGCGGCTAACCTGCCACAGCCCATGGACAAGGAAGGCGAGGGCGGTCAGGCGTCCAATATTGCCTGCGTCCGCCATGGTCGCGGCGATTGCGATGAGCGTGGCGGCCGCCAGGTGGAACGCGAAGGCCCCAAGTGCTGCATGTTTGCCGAAGAGGCGCGCTGTGGACCCAACCCCGATGAGCGCATCGTCTTCCCGATCCTGGATCGCATAGATCGTATCGTAGGCGATTGTCCAAAGGGCAAGGCCGATGAAGAGAAGGAAGGCGGCGAGGCCGAGATTACCCACCGTGGCTGCGGCGACGAGAACGCCCCAATTGAAGGTGTAACCGAGCCAAGCCTGCGGCCAGAAGGTGATCCGCTTCATGAAGGGATAGGCGGCGACAAAGGGGATGGCCGCGAGCGCGATGAGTTTCGCAAAGCCGGGCAGCACCAGCCAAACAAGGAAGCCGACAAAGAGCTGCGCTCCGAGCCAGACGAACGCGTTGCTCAGCGAAATGGCGCCGGACGGGAGCGGCCTACCGGCGGTACGCGCGACTTTCGCATCAATCTCTCGGTCCTGGATATCGTTCCAGGTGCACCCGGCGCCGCGCATGACGAGCGCGCCGATGCCGAACAGGGCGACCCAGATTATATCAGACCATTGAAGGCCGCCTGGTAAGCGCGCGAATGCAAGGCCGATCCAGCAAGGCAAGGCGAGGAGCCAGATCCCCACCGGCCTATCAAGACGAGACAGGGAAAGATAAGCGCGGGCGTCCGGTGGCATATTCTCAAGGGCCGGTATCGGAATCGCATCGGCCGGCACCGACGGTGGATCATGGGGGGGCGGTGGAGCCGCCGTGCTGGGGGCAGGCTCAAGCTCGGTGATCGGGCGTTCGTTATGGGTATCCGGCATGGCTCTTTCCTAACACTGGCGATGCTTTGCAGGAAAGCCGTTGCCGGGTAAGAGGCGAGCATATGAGCACGCTTTCCCGCCTCTTCGTTGATACGGACCTTGCGACGGGGCTCAGACATGAGTTGGCCCAGTCCCAAGCGCATTATCTGAGAGACGTGATGCGCTTGAAGCCAGGCGCGGCGGTGCGGGTCTTTAATGGCCGCGACGGCGAATGGCGGGCGGACGTTTCGGATGTGACGAAACGCGCGGTCACACTGACCATCACGGACCGTCTGCGCGTGCAGCCGGAGACCGCGCCAGGGCCGAGCTTGCTGTTCGCGCCGCTCAAGAAAACGCGGACAGATTTTGCCATCGAAAAGGCGACGGAACTCGGCGCCTCGATGATCTGCCCGGTGACGACGGCGCGTACGCAAACCGCACGTATCAAGCCAGAACGACTGGAAGCCCTCGCCATGGAAGCCGCCGAGCAGACCGAACGCTTGGACGTGCCGGGTGTTGCCGATCTTGTGCCTCTTGATCAGGCATTAGACGATTGGCCAGCGGATAACGTCCTCATCTTTTGTGATGAAGCCGGAGATGATGATGGCGCGCCTTGGGGCGGTGCAGCCGGGCGGGCCCTGCCGATGCAATCGGTCCTAGCCGATTTACCCGCCGAAACGCGGGGCGGCGTTTTGATTGGCCCCGAAGGTGGGTTTTCTGCCGACGAGCGCAAAACCCTGAGATCAAAGAGTTTTGTAAGGCCCGTCACGCTTGGGCCCCGGATCCTCCGCGCAGAGACGGCTGTGGTATCTGCCCTCACAATTTGGCAGTCGGTTCTTGGCGATTGGCGATAGATTGCCTATGTGCCGGTAACCTTTTTTCTACAGGGGGTGCCGCATGACCACGCCGACCGCGGACATTGATGAATCGGCTCCCCGAATTTCTGGCAAGACCGAACTTGTCGAATGGATGGAGGCCGGCTGTAAGCCTGCGAACGCATGGCGGATCGGCACCGAACACGAGAAGTTCGGCTTCCTTAAGGCGGGCCTTCAGCCCGTGCCTTATGACGGCGCGGCCTCGGTCAAGGCGATGCTGGAGGGCCTTCGTGACCAGTTCGGCTGGGCTGAAATCGCCGAAAACGGCAATATTATCGGGCTGAAAAAGGACGGCGCCAGTGTTTCGCTCGAGCCCGGCGGGCAGTTTGAACTATCCGGCGCGCCGCTCCGCCACATTCACGAGACCTGTAATGAGGTGGGCACCCACCTGAAAGAGGTGAGGGCGGTGGCCGAACCGCTCGGGATTGGCTTTCTCGGTCTCGGGTTTTCACCGATCTGGTCTCTCGACGAGACACCGATGATGCCGAAGGGCCGCTATGGCATCATGAAGCGCTATATGCGCCGCGTCGGTCGCCTTGGGCACCAGATGATGTTCCGATCATGCACGGTGCAGGTGAACCTCGATTTCTCGTCTGAGGCGGACATGCTGAAGAAAATGCGTGTCTCGCTCGCATTGCAGCCAATCGGGACGGTGTTGTTTGCGAATTCACCTTTCGCGGAGGGCCGGCCAAACGGCTATCTGTCCTATCGCAGCCATGTCTGGACCGATACGGACCCCGACCGAACCGGCATGTTGCCCTTCATGTTCGAAGAGGGCGCCGGATTTGAGCGCTATGTTGATTATGCGCTGGATGTTCCGATGTATTTCGCTCGCCGGAAGGGCACTTATGTCGACTGCGCTGGCCTATCCTTCCGAGACTTTATGGACGGCAAGCTGTCACCGATCCCCGGGGAGCGACCAACGATTGCAGACTGGGAAGACCATCTCTCGACGATTTTCCCAGAAGTGCGTCTGAAGCGCTTTCTGGAGATGCGGGGGTCTGATTCCGGGCCGTGGGACTCCCTGTGCGCCATGCCTGCGCTCTGGGCCGGGCTGCTTTATGATGACGCGGCGCTCGATGAAGCTTGGCAGCTGGTGAAAGATTGGACAGCGGGCGAGCGTGAGGCGATGCGACGCTCTGCGCCTGTCCTCGGTTACCAGGCGGCTGCGCCGGGCGGGCGCACTCTGCAGGATATTGCGAAGACTGTGCTCGATATCTCAGCGCGCGGCCTGAAGCGGCGGGCCATGCTGGGCCAGGCTGGAGATGATGAGACTGGCTTCCTGCATGACCTGTTTGAGAACACGGAAAGCGGGCGGACACCGGCCGATACGCTACTCGAGCGCTATCACACCGTGTGGGGTGGTCAGCTCGAACCGGTCTTCCAAGAGCGCGCGTATTAAGAGCAGCTCTTCCTCATCTCACTGCTATTTCTTGCATATTCTTGCTTGAGCAGGCCCGGTGGGCGTGGTGAAACTTCACAAAAGTGATATTCCAGAGGGAGACTGGTGAATGGCCACAGCGACCCCGCTACCGAGCGGTGACTCCAAGGGAACTTTTCTTGGGCACCCTCTCGGCCTGTACGTTCTGTTCTTTGCCGAGATGTGGGAGCGCTTTTCCTACTATGGCATGCGCGCGCTGCTGATCTTCTATCTGACCCAGCACTGGTTATTCTCTGACGGCGAGTCCGGCATCATTTACGGGGCCTATACGGCGCTCGTTTACATCACACCGGTGCTCGGCGGTTATCTCGCCGACAAATATCTTGGCCAACGCAAAGCGGTCTTGTTCGGTGCCATTCTCCTGACATTTGGTCACTTCCTGATGGGATTTGAGGGTGATGGCGGCCAGGATGCCGCAAGCCTAAATGCCTTCTGGCTCGCACTTGCCTTCATCATTGTCGGCTCTGGCTTCCTGAAGGCGAATATTTCCGTGATGGTGGGACAACTCTATCCGCGAACGGATCTCCGCCGCGATAGCGCCTATACGATCTTCTATATGGGCATCAATCTGGGAGCAGCGTCTGGTGCCTTGCTCTGCGGTTGGCTCGGCCAGACCTATGGTTGGAGCTACGGATTTGGCGCGGCCGGGGTTGGCATGCTGCTCGGTCTCATCGTTTTTGCGCTCGGTAAGCCGCTCCTTGTCGGCCGGGGAGAACCGCCTGAGCCTGAGGTGCTGAAAGAGCGCCGCATGGGACTGCCGTTTGAATGGCTGCTTTATGGTGCCGGGATTATCGCGGTCGGTGTTGTCTGGTGGCTCGTTCAAAATCAGGACATCGTCGGCACCTTCCTTGGGATCGCAGGCCTCATTCTCGTGAGCTACATCGTTTTCACGGCGGTCACGAAGCTGACGTCTGAAGAGCGCGACCGGATCTTTGCGGCCATGTTCCTGATCTTCGGGTCGATTCTTTTCTGGGCCTTGTTTGAACAGGCCGGATCTTCCCTGAACCTGTATACCGACCGTTATGTGGACCGGGGCGGCGTCCCGGCGGCAACATTCCAGTCAATCAATGCGATTTACATCGTCCTCCTCGCGCCGCTCTTTGCGATTGTCTGGACGGAGCTCGGCAAGCGAGGGATGGAACCTTCAGCGCCAATGAAATTTGGCCTGGCCATGTTGCAGCTCGGGCTTGGCTTCCTCGTCTTGAAGTGGGGCGCAGAGGCGGTGGGAATGGAAAATGCGACGCCGGTCCTTTTCATCTTCCTGATCTATCTGCTGCACACAACGGGTGAGCTTTGCCTGTCGCCGGTGGGCCTGTCGGCGATGAACCGCCTCGCACCGGCGCACTTGGCGTCCTTGATCATGGGGACATGGTTCTTTGCGTCTGCCACCGGTAATTTCGTCGCTGGGTTGATTGCGGCGGCGACGGGGTCGGAGCGGGCGTCGGGCGAAGGTGCGGCGAAGGAACTCGTCCTCAACGTCTACCAAACGATTGGTCTTTGGGCGATCGCGTTTGGTGTCTTCGTCATGGTGATCTCACCCTTTATCCGGCGGCTGATGCACCTCGATACGATGAAGGACGAGGGCGACCTGGCTGAGAACGTCGCCGATGAGTTGGGCGTCCAGGACCACGGCATGGGCAAGGCCCCGGCCGAATAGGGCCAACAATTTGCAAGAAGGACCTTCAACAAGAAGGACCAAAAAAAAGGCGGCCCGATGTGGCCGCCTTAATTTTTGTCGTCTTGGGTTGTCGCTAGCCGGCGCCGCCGACGGTGAGCCCCATCACCTTGACGGTGGGTTGGCCGACGCCGACGGGCACGGACTGGCCAGCCTTTCCGCAGGTGCCGACACCATCATCCATGGAGAAGTCGTTGCCGATCATGGTGATGTTTTCGAGGGCTGTGGGGCCGTGGCCAATAAGCGTTGCGTTCTTGACCGGAGCGCCGACTTTTCCGTCCTCAACGAGGTAGGCTTCGGTGCATTGAAAGACGAAATTGCCGGAGGTGATGTCGACTTGGCCGCCACCAAAATCCACAGCCCAGAGGCCTTTTTTAATGGATTTGACGATCTCTTGAGGGGCTTGGGAACCGCCCATCATGATTGTGTTGGTCATCCGCGGCATGGGCAAGGCATCATAAGCTTCGCGGCGGCCATTTCCCGTCGGGGCGACGCCCATGAGGCGGGCATTCTGACGATCCTGCATATACCCTTTTAGGATGCCGTCTTCGATCAGCACCGTGCGCTGGGTCTCGGTGCCCTCATCATCGAAGGAGAGTGAGCCGCGGCGGTTCTCAAGCGTGCCGTCGTCAATCACGGTCACGCCTTTGGCGGCAACCTGTTCGCCGACGCGGCCGGAGTAAACGCTGGTCCCCTTGCGGTTAAAGTCCCCTTCGAGGCCGTGGCCAACCGCTTCGTGAAGGAGAATGGCCGGCCAGCCCGGGCCGAGCACAACCTCCATTTCGCCGGCGGGGGCGGCAACGCTTTCCAGATTGATCGCGGCTTTTTCGATGGCGCGGCGGGCGAGGGCCTGCCACCGATCCGGGGCAATCCATTCTTCATACATGGCGCGCCCACCCATGCCGGATCCGGCGCTTTCGCGGCGGCCATTTTCTTCAAGGGTGACGGAGACATTCAGTCGAACCAGCGGACGGACATCGTGGAAGGCCGCGCCGCCGGGGCGAAGGATATCGACTTCCTTGCGGCTGCCCGCCAGGGAGACTGAGACTTGAACGACCCGCGGATCTTGCGCGCGCACCCAAGCGTCAATCTCAGCCATCAAGCCGGTCTTCACCGAAAAGCCGGGGGCTTCTGTGGGGTCGACCGATTGGTAGAGCCGGCGATTCGTTGGGGTCGGGCCTTCGGCGAGGGTTCCCGAATAGCCGCGTTTGGCAGCTGCAGCGGTTTGGGCCGCCCGCGACATCGCCGCTATGGAAACCTCTGAGGCGTGGGCGTATCCAGACGCATCGCCCGCAACAACGCGAAGTCCGAAGCCTTGCCCCGTATCGTAGGCGGCTGATTTGAGGCGTCCGTCATCGAACACGAAAGATTCAGATCGCGTGCGCTCAATGTATAGTTCGCCGTCATCGGCGCCATTAACAGCGTCATCAAGAAGGCGCGTGGCTTCGCCCCGATCCACGGGGAATTCAGATATCTGTGTCATGACCCCAAGAGTGGGGGCGAAGCGCTAGAACGGCAAGTCAGGATTCGGCGGCGTTCACAGAAAAGCGTGAGAGTTCCCGCTGAGGCAGTTCCCAGTCCGGTTCCAACTCCAAGGCCTTCCGATAGCTGAAATAGGCGGCTTGTGCATCGTCAAGCATTTCATTCGCGAGCCCCAGGTTGAAGTGCGCGATTTGGGGGTCTTGCGTGTCTAATTCGAGTGATTTTTCGAGTGCAGCTTTCCCGGCGCTTGGGTCGCCCATGCCGATCAGAGCTGCGCCTTCATTGAGATAGATCGCTCCCAGGTCCGGTCGTAATTCTTTGGCCTCTGCGTAGTCTTCGAGGGAAGCGTCAAACTTCTCCATCCGCATGCGAATAATGCCGCGATTGATATATGTGGCGGTGAGATTGCGTTGATCGAGCGTTCCGGAATTTATCGCGCGGGTGCAGGCGCGTTCGTCCACAGCGGTGGGGGCTGGGCGTGTCACGACGGCGTCGTAACAGTCTTTGCCGAGCCCGCTTCCGAGAACCAGAACTTGGGCGCTCGCGGTCGCCGAAAGCGCGGCGGCGCCGAGAAGGCAGGTGAGTGTTTTGATCATGGGGTCGTCCTCCAAACGTTGCCGGCCCGCCGCCCGACCAGATCAGTCTCGTTAAGAGGCGGGTTAAGCTTCACACCCTAATCTGTTGTTAGCATAATATTGGTCGTGTGTTGAGGGGCCAATTCGCAGGCATGACGGTAGGCCTGCGACAATTTAGAGCGATGTGGTGGCTGGGTGGACGACACATGAAAGTGTAAGTAGTGAGCCGACGAGAGAATCTACGGGAGTCGCGGGTGCGAAGTCTGACATTGTTCGGCGCGCTTTTATCAGGCGCGCCAACTGCGTTTGCGCAGGGAATACCAACGGATCGAGCGATTGGGTTTCAGAACCCAGTCACAGAGCTCGCCGAGCGGGCGTATTCATTCCATGACCAGGGCCTTTTGGCCATGTGCATTGGGATTACGCTCTTTGTGGCCGGGCTGCTGATCTATGTGAGCCTTCGCTACAATAAGGGTGCGAACCCAACTCCCTCAAAAGTGACGCACAACACAACGATCGAGGTTGTCTGGACGGTGATCCCGGTCCTGATCCTCGTTGCGATCGCTGTGTTTTCGTTCCCACTTCTCTATGCCTTTGACCGGGCGCCGAACCTCCAGGCCATTGCGTCTGGCGAGATTGATGCGACGGTCGAGCAGCGCGCCGCCGCCGAACAGGGCTGGATCACGGTGAAAGCGCAAGGCAACCAGTGGAACTGGACCTATACTTACCCAGACGAGACCGATGATGCGGGTTTCCCGCTGGAGTTCACGTCGAACCCGCTGCATGTTGGCTTAAGCACGGACCCGGCGGCTGGCGAGCGTCTATTATCTGTCGATTATCCGATGGTCGTGCCCGCCGGTCGTTATGTTCGCTATTACACGGCTGCAGCCGATGTGATCCACTCCTTCGCTATGCCGGCATTCGGGATCAAGACCGATGCGATCCCGGGGCGCCTGAATGAAGGGTGGTTCCGGGTGGAACAGGAAGGCGTCTATTACGGCCAGTGTTCGGAACTCTGCGGAAAAAATCATGCCTACATGCCGATCGAGATCCGCGTCGTTCCGGAGGCGCAGTACCAGCGCTGGCTCCTCACCATGAAATCCGGCGATTTCGATCGCGCGGCCCAGATGGTGGCAGAGATTGAGCCCGTTGACCGCACGACCCAATTCGCAGCTGCGAACTAAGACGAGAAAGAGACTGACGACATGCCAATGGACGAAATCACTCTCGACAAAGCAGCCCACGGCGACGAGGCACATGACCACAAGCCGGGCTTTTTTGTGCGGTGGTTCTACTCAACGAACCACAAGGATATCGGAACGCTCTATCTCGTTTTCGCGCTCGTTGCTGGGATCATCGGTTACGGCCTGTCCGGCCTGATCCGCTGGGAACTTGCTTCGCCCGAAATCGGCCCGCTCATGGGCATGATGGAGGCACTTTACGGCTATCAGGACGACCAGGCGCGTGAAGCGGCGAAGAATTTCTACAATGTGGTGATCACTTATCACGGCCTGATCATGATCTTCTTCATGGTGATGCCGGCGCTGATTGGTGGGTTTGGCAACTGGTTTGTCCCGCTCATGATCGGTGCGCCGGATATGGCCTTCCCGCGGATGAATAATATCTCGTTTTGGTTGACCGTTGCGGCGTTCCTGCTGCTGATGACGTCCATGTTTGTGCCGGGCGGAAACGGTATGAACGGGTTTGGAGGCGGCTGGGTGCTCTATCCGCCGCTGTCGGGCCTCAAGGGACACCCTGGGCCAGCCATGGACCTGGTGATTCTGTCACTTCATACAGCCGGGATTGCCTCGATCCTCGGTGCTATCAATTTCATCGTGACGATCCTCAACATGCGTGCCCCGGGCATGACGATCCACAAGATGCCGCTCTTTGCGTGGTCAATCCTTGTGACCGCGGCGCTGCTGCTGCTGGCTCTACCTGTTCTTGCTGGCGCCCTGACCATGCTGCTGACTGACCGGAACTTCGGGTCTCAATTCTTCGTGCCGGAGGGCGGTGGTGACCCTGTTATGTTCCAGCACCTGTTCTGGTTCTTCGGACACCCCGAAGTTTACATCATGATCCTGCCCGGTTTCGGCATTGTCAGCCACATCATCTCGACCTTCTCCAAGAAGCCGATCTTTGGCTATCTCGGCATGGCCTATGCCATGGTCGCCATCGGTGTCATCGGGTTCATTGTCTGGGCTCACCACATGTACACCGTGGGCATGCCGGTTGATATGAAGGCCTATTTCGTCGCGGCGACAATGGTTATTGCCGTGCCGACCGGCATCAAGATTTTCTCTTGGATCGCAACGATGTGGGGCGGATCGATCACCTTCACGGTGCCGATGCAATGGGCGATTGGATTTATCTTCCTCTTTACGCTGGGCGGCGTGACGGGCGTTGTCCTTGCCAATGCGGGCGTCGACCATGCCTTGCACGATACCTACTATGTGGTGGCTCACTTCCACTATGTGCTATCGCTCGGCGCGGTCTTCGCACTGTTTGCGGGCTGGTATTACTGGTTCGAGAAAATGTGGGGCGTGAAATACAACGCCATGCTGGGCGGGGTGCACTTCTGGCTGATGTTTATCGGCTCGAATGTGATCTTTTTCCCGCAGCACTTCCTTGGTCTCAACGGCATGCCGCGTCGCTATGTCGACTATGCTGATGGCTTCACCTATTGGCACCAGATCTCGTCGATCGGTTACGCAATCACATTGGTCGCGACGCTGATCTTCTTCGTCGGCCTGGTCGAGGCCATGGTGCGCCGCCGGAAAGCGGAGGCCAATCCATGGGGAGAAGGTGCAACGACGCTGGAATGGACGCTCTCATCTCCGCCGCCATTCCACCAATATTCCACCCTGCCGCGCATCTCCTCGGGCGACGCGCATTAGGGATTTTGGCCCGCGCGGCACAAACATAATCAGGCGGGCCCTCTGCGCTGTAGCGTGGAGGGCTCGCCGCAAGCAGAAGGCGAGCCTTAGGGCGTAAAGAACGACGATGAGTGATGCCTCAATAGTTGAACGCACAGCTCCGCAAAACGCGAGTGCGGCTGACTATCTCAACCTGATGAAGCCCCG
>JBCAWP010000009.1:0-21882 GCA_038534535.1 Pseudomonadota bacterium | reverse complement strand
GCAATTCTTCGCGCATAGACGGCGTCGCCACCATCACCTTGCCGGAATAACGGTGGAACCATCGAACGAAATTGTAGGGGCGCGGCTTCAACAATGTCGTTGCCTGGTCACGCGGGGTCGACACTGAGCTGTTCCACCCGGAGAAGCGCCCAGAGGCCGATGCACCGGATGATCCGTTCAAAGGGTTGGCGCGGCCGATCTTCCTCAATGTCGGGCGCGTGGCGGTTGAGAAGAATATTGAGACGTTTTTGCAGCTGGACCTTCCAGGCTCAAAAGTCGTTGTGGGCGAGGGGCCGCAACTTGAGGCCCTCAAAGAGAAGTACGCAGACGCCCATTTTCTCGGTGCAAAATTCGGCAATGAACTCGCGGCCTGCTTCGCTTCGGCCGATGTTTTTGTCTTCCCGAGCCTGACCGACACATTCGGTCTTGTGATTCTCGAAGCCATGGCGACGGGCACGCCCGTGGCGGCCTTCGATGCGCCAGGCCCGCGCGACATTATCCCGGACTCCGGTGCTGGTGTGATCGGCGAAGATCTGGACGCGGCCGCGCGCGCCTGCCTTGACCTCGATCGAGCCAAGGTGCGCGCCTATGCCGAGACCTATTCTTGGCGGGCCTGCGCCGAAGCCTTTGTCGAAAACCTCGCCCCGCTCCCCGTGCCGGAGCGGCGGCGGTTCTGGAAACGTCTGAGACGTCTTCGCCGCCGCAGAAACGGTGAGAGTTAAGACAAGATCCGGATTATTCCGGAGCCTCGTCGTCCAGCCAAACCTCGACTGGCCCCTTAAGCTTGATCGTCATAGGGCGGCCCTGGCGATCGACAGCCTTTCCGGCGGCCACCCGGATCCACCCTTCGGAAATGCAGTACTCTTCGACATTGGTCTTTTCCTCCCCCTTGAAGCGGACATTTACGCCGCGCGCGAGGAGGGCAGGATCATAATAGGGGCTGGCCGGGTTGAGGCTTAGCCGGTCTGGCATGTCAGTGCTCATGTTTGGTGATTAGCGCGCCGATAGTGGCGTGCCAAGCGCGAGGCCGCGCGGCGGTTCCTCCCAGCCAAAAACATCTTCCAGGCCGACACCGAAAAGCCGTGCGATTCGAAACGCGCTTTCGAGCGACGGGGAGTAGCGCCCCTGTTCGATGGCAATAACCGTTTGCCGTGTCACACCGATTTCCTTAGCGAGTGCGGCTTGGGACATGTTCCCATGGTGCTCGCGCAAATCCTTCACGCGATTTGTGATGGGAGGCCGCTTGGCCATGGATTACACGCCTCGACGATAGAACACGATCTGAAAAATATAATCGGCGATCTGGCTCAGCATCAGCCCGGCGACGACGGCATGGAACATGAAATCGGCGTCTTGCTGCGCCCAGTAGTGCACTGCGCCCCAGGCGGCGCCGATGGCCACGACATAGCCGGACCAATGTCCGGCTTTATCGATGATCTGGCGTTCCCGTTCGTCAGCCGGTGCATCAGCGTCCTCGGGATTGTTCAGCGCGAGTGTCGCGTTGCCAACGATCGCGCCGATGATCACGATCGTGAGATAGACGAGGGCCAGCTTGATTGAGGGCGGCGGGGCGGCATTGAGAGCGAGCGCGGCCCCAATGACTTCCCAGGCATAGAAGCCTCCGGCGAGAGTTAGCAGCGCTGTCATCACCCAAGCAGTCTTTTCGCGGAAGGACATGATCTAGTTCCTGTAAAAAATATTCGACAAGTTGGATATGGTATACAATCTTTGACATGTCAAATATTTTTCACTCGACGCATGGACACGGTTGGGCCTGTTAGAATCCCCTTTGCGGCAGTGGTTTTGAGAGGTGAGCTGCGATGATTGAATGGCTTATCCACCGAAAAAATGTCACAAATCAAGATTGGCGCATTGACCTTTGATTAACCCTGAAGCCACTATATCTTGTGTCAGGATTGGAAAAAGGCGCTGCATATGGCGGTGCTGGGGGCCAATCCCCAAATAATTGCTAAGGATTGAGGCCTGCTATGTCTGCTACGGAAGCCGTCGTTAAAACACCGTCTGAGTCGGTCCGCTGGGGAAAGCCCAAGCAGGCTAGCCTAAATGTTGTGGGCGAGCCCCAGGTTCAGGCCAGCGACATCGTTCAAGATCCATCGCGCGACGCTTTCCTGACGGAATTCGGTAAGAAGACGCTTGAAGATCGCTACTTGCTACCCGGCGAGTCGTTCCAGGACATGTTTGCGCGTGTCTCAGCGGCTTATGCGGATAATCTAGAGCATGCCCAACGCCTCTACGACTATATGTCCCGGCTCTGGTTCATGCCTGCAACGCCAGTGCTGTCCAATGGCGGCGCTGACCGCGGCCTGCCCATTTCCTGCTTCCTCAACCAGGTCGGCGATTCGCTCGATGATATCGTCGGCACCTGGAACGAGAATGTGTGGCTCGCCTCGAATGGTGGCGGCATCGGCACCTATTGGGGCAATGTCCGCTCGATCGGTGAGAAAGTCGGGCAAAACGGTCAAACCTCGGGAATCATTCCGTTCATCCGCGTGATGGACTCACTCACGCTCGCGATTTCCCAAGGGTCTCTGCGGCGCGGCTCGGCGGCTTGCTATCTCGACATCCACCACCCGGAAATCGAAGAGTTCCTCGAGATTCGGAAGCCGTCTGGCGACTTCAACCGCAAGAGCTTGAACCTTCACCACGGGATCAACATAACGGATGCCTTCATGGAAGCGGTCCGAAATGATGATGAGTTCGGTCTGATCAGTCCGAAGACCGATAGGGTCATCAAGACGGTGAATGCCCGCAAGCTTTGGCAGAAAATCCTGGAACTGCGCATTCAGACCGGCGAGCCCTATCTCCTGTTCACCGATACGGTGAACAATGCGATGCCGGCCCACCAGCGCAAGCTCGGCCTAAAGGTGACCCAATCGAACCTTTGCTCGGAAATCACCTTGCCCACTGGCGTGGACAATGACGGCCACGACCGAACAGCCGTGTGCTGTTTGTCGTCGCTGAATGCCGAGAAATTTCTCGAATGGCGCAAAGACGAGCGGTTCCTCGAAGATGTTTTCCGCTTCCTCGATAATGTCCTGACCGACTTTATTGAACGGGCGCCATCTGCAATGGCGCGCGCCGTCTATTCGGCCGAGCGTGAACGCTCCGTTGGCCTCGGATTGATGGGCTATCATTCCTTCCTCCAGACCATGGGCGTGCCGCTGGAAAGCGCCATGGCCAAGAGCTGGAATGTCCAGATGTTCAAACATATCCGGCGGGGGGCTGACGCCGCCTCGGTGAAGCTCGCTAAGGAGCGGGGCCCCTGTGGCGACGCCCGCGAAGCCGGCATCATGGCCCGTTTCTCCCACAAACTTGCCGTGGCCCCGACAGCGTCCATCTCCATCATCTGCGGCGGCACATCGGCGGGCATCGAGCCAATCCCGGCCAATGTCTACACCCACAAGACCCTATCCGGCTCTTTCACGGTGAAGAATCGCCAGCTGGAGGCCATTCTGGACGAGAAGGGCGCCAATACAGATGAGATCTGGACCTCAATCCTCGAGCATGAAGGGTCAGTTCAACACCTCGAATGCCTCGACGATGAGGAAAAAGCGGTCTTCCGGACTGCGTTTGAGATCGACCAACGCTGGATCATTGAGCATGCGGCGGATCGGACGCCGTTCATCTGCCAGTCGCAATCGCTCAACCTCTTCCTGCCCGGCGATATCGCCAAATGGGACCTACATATGTTGCACTGGACGGCCTGGGAGAAGGGCCTCAAATCGCTCTACTACTGCCGGTCCAAATCGGTTCAGCGCGCGGCGTTTGCAGGCAGTACGTCGAAGGGCGAATCATCGGCCATGGAGACGCCCCAAACGGACTACGAAGAGTGCCTCGCCTGCCAATAGGGCGCTTCACCAAACGGTCATAGATTAACGGTAAAGGCAGGATAACGTCCTGCCTTTTCTACGTTTTGGTCGCGAAATAGCCGTGTTTCCAGGCCAATAAAGTCAAGGTCAGGACAAGGTGGGTGGTTAATCATTTATGGAATTTTTGAGGCAATCTGGCCTTCTCTGTTCATTTCGAGTTAAATAGTCGCGGGTCTACTAGGGGGCGTACGTAGCCGGGAGTGGACCATTGCAGGGGTCTAACCGTATGTTGGTTACAGCCATCGGTCTTGTTGCCGCAATGTCATGCGAAGGATGCACCTTCTTCGCTTACGACGAGTATGCTGCGCCGCCTAAAAGCGGACAGATTGTGCTTGCGCCAAGCCAGGCCATGCTGCTCGCCGCGCCAGGTCCACTCGGGCAGGTTAACGTACAGCCAATCACCCCAGAGCCGCTTGATCCCTATGAGCGCCTGAAAATCGTCGAAACAATCCTCGACGATTACGGTGTCCACGTGCCGCAAACGCCGGCCGGCGCGTCATATGCACTTGTTGGCGGCGGCGACCGGGCGACGCCGAGTATTAGCTTGAATGGAACGCTTCGTACGGACCCCATTGAATCGACCGCTTGGTCGGCCAGTCCCGTCCTGCGCATCGTAAACGGGCAGCTAAACGCCCAGCGTGTTTCGGGCCCGCGCTATGCCCGCGAAACCGTTGGCGGTGAAGTGTCATTCTCCGCACCGAGCGAGTTTACGGGCCTGAACTTTGATATCGGTCTTGTGCCGCGCGCGACGATTGCGACCGAAGGGGACTTCAGCGTCCGCCGCATCGGCGCAGAGTTCCGCTTCGGTCAAGATATTGACCAGCGCGGCACGCTTGTTGGCTTGCCCAGCTGGTATCTCTTTGCCGGCGCCGATGGCGAAGCCGTGATCTTCAACAACTCCACCGCCGATGGCCTCGGCCTCGGTCTTGTAAACGGTCTCCAGCTCCGTGATCAGGTCACCGTTGGCGACATGCAAGCCGGCGTGTCGCTCCACAAATACGGCACGAATTTCACCTTCAGTTATATCCGCCGCGAAGTGGATTACCGAATGGGTGATGAGCGCTTCGATTTGAATGAGGATTTTGGTGGCATCACGCTGAGCTGGCGCCGCTAATCTCTTTTTCGGCCGCGAGTCGAATATCTGATGGAATTCGCGGCGCTGTCCCCTCCATGTCGATGAGACCCATCCGATTTCTAGCCGGATCTCGAAAGAGACCAGGACCCACGACTCCCAGCATTTTAAAACGCCCAAGTCTCGCCAGAATTTGAAATCAGATTATGGTAAGTTTTCAGTAAGGCGCAGGCGGAAACCGTGGCTGATCGCGCGCTATTGAAATCGGTCAATGACAAAATGGGGGAAGTAGACATGAGCAGCAACAACCAAAACGACTCAAGGCCGACCGTCACACTGTCGCGGCGTGAGCTCGTTTCGGGCCTCGCATCCGGGTCCGTTGTGGCGTTTATGGGCGGCGGTCTGGGGGCTTGCGCCACGAACGAAGCCCTCGGGCGCTCCCAGTTTCTGTTAGTCTCGGACGAACAGCTGGCCCAGCTCTCACAGCAGTCTTGGACCCAGGCTTTGCAGCAAAATCCGCAGACATCCGACCCGGCTCTGCGCCGCCGAGTTGCCGGCGTGGGAGACCGGATTGTCCAAGCCGCCGACCGCCGGTTTCCATCCCAAAGACTTTCCCAGAATAATTGGGAGTTTGCGGTGTTTGAAGACAGCACGGTCAATGCCTGGGTGATGCCCGGCGGGAAGGTTGGCTTCCATACGGGCATTCTCGATATTATGGAGAATGACGACCAAATCGCCACGGTGATGGGGCATGAGGCCGGCCATGTGGTCGGCCGTCACTCGGCTGAACGATACTCGCAGCAATTAGCGGCAGGCGCCGTCACCAATGTGGCGAACGTCGCACTCGCCGGCAGCAATATCGAAAACAGCGCGATGATTGCCGGAATTTTGGGCGCGGGCGTCACGTTCGGCTTTATCCTCCCTTACTCCCGCAAGCATGAGTATGAAGCCGACCGGCTTGGGACGGACTTTATGGCTGGCGCCAACTATCGGCCAAATGAAGCTGTCCGGTTCTGGGATACCATGACACAGAGCTCTGGCCAGCGGCCTTTGGAGTTCATGTCGACGCACCCGTCTGACCAAAACCGTATCACGGAAATGCAGTCCTACATTTCAAACCAGGGATACGTTTGACGCCAACCGGGCAGCGTATAGCGCTCACGGCGGATTACCCTCCCAATCAACAATCCAGTCGATTTGGTCGTCTTCCAGAACCGTTTCTTCGCTGACGGTCTGGCCGAGAATTGAATGGCCTTCCGCGTGAACCCGCTCCCGGTCGCCGCAGACCAGATAGTGCCAGCTGGGCAGGGTGCCGCCTTCGTGGATCACGCGGTAGGCACAGGTTTTCGGCATCCAGCGCAGCTCACTTACGGTTTTCGGCGTGAGCGAAATGCAGTCTGGCACATGGCGCTTGCGCTGGGCGTAGTTCGCGCAGCGGCACGTCTCGGCATCCAATAGCTTGCAATGCAGGCGGGTATAGGCGACTTCGCCAGTATCCTCATCTTCGATTTTCAATAGGCAGCACTTCGCGCAGCCATCGCACAGCGATTCCCACTCATCGGCCGTCATGTCTTCGAGACGTTTGGTTTCCCAGAATGGCTTGGTCATAGCGATGAGTGTCTATCCCTCCGCTCACTCACTGGCCAGCCCGTCCATCGTCGCCTAGATTTCAAGTGATGTCTCGCCAGCGCTTACCAGACCGACCCGTACTTGACTGGCGGGACGACGGCACGCCGGTCGAAACGGGCATGAATGACATCTATTTTTCTGTCGAAGACGGCCTCGCAGAAACCCAAGAGACCTTCTTGAAGGCGTGTGGTTTGCCGGAGCGGTGGGCGGAGCGCAGCTGTTTCACGATTGCTGAACTCGGATTTGGGACCGGGCTAAACTTCCTCGCGGCCTGGCAGCTCTGGCGACAAACGAGACCGTTTCCCGAGGCCCGGCTCAACTATGTGAGCTTCGAAGGGTTTCCAATGCGGGCGACCGAAGCCGAGCGCGCACTCGCACGATGGCCGGATTTGGCGCCTCTTGCGACGGATCTCCTGCGGCAATGGCCAGTGAGGGCGCGGGGGATCCAGCGCTGTCACTTCCCCGATGGCGTTGTCCTGACTTTGCATATTGATGACATCGAAACATCGCTCGCCCAGTCTGAACTCCAGGCCGATGCATGGTTCCTCGATGGATTTGCCCCCGCCAAGAATGACAAGATGTGGCACGCGGCCCGCTTCCCAGAGATTGCCAGCCGCAGCGCCCAGGGTGCACGTCTTGGCACTTATACGGTTGCAGGCGCTGTGCGCCGCGGATTGTCCGATGCCGGTTTTAATGTGGCAAAGGTCCCCGGCCATGGCCGAAAACGCGAACGGCTGGAGGCGGATTTGCGAGATCCGCCAACTCGAGTCGCGGACTCCTATGCGCTGCGCCCTGTCTATGGCGCTCAGTCACCGAAGAGCGTGGCCATCATCGGCGGCGGTATTGCCGGTGCGTGCCTGGCTTGCTCGGCGTTAGATCGGGGCGCGACCGTCGATATCTATGAGCGCAGCGAGACATTGGCGGCTGGCGCGAGCGGCAATCCGCTCGCCTTGGTGATGCCGCGCCTTGATGCGGCTGACACGCCGGCGGCGCGCGCTTTGATCGCGGCCTATCTTTACGCTCGGCAGCTTTATGCCGGTCGGCCGGGTGTTGTCAGAACAGACGTCCTCCAGAACCCGCGCGATGCAAGTGACCGGGAACGCTTCAATAAACTGCGCGCCGATCCACCACTCGATGAGGGCCTCTTGGCGTTTGAGGGAGACGCTCTGGTCCACCTGTCTGGGCTGATCCTCTCGCCGAGAGAGTTGATTCAGAGTCTCATAAAGGGGGCGCGCCTTATTCCGTCGACGGAGCCCGTTGTCGATTTTAAAGCGCGCCGCGTGGCGGACCAGGCTTATGATGTCGTTTGCCTCGCCAATGGTATGGGGGTGTCATCATATCCTGAACTGGGTTGGTTGCCGCTGGAGCCTCGGCTGGGCCAGGTCGATTATCAAGTGGCGGAGGTGGCGGCGCCGCATGCCGTGGCCGCCGGTGACTATGCCCTTGCGGCAAACGGGATGAAGCTTTGGGGGGCGACCTTTGAGGCCGCAAATAGTCCCAAGCCTGCGACAAGTGCAAAAGCGTCGGAGCAAAATGCTGGCGCCGTCAGGTCATTAATGGGGGAGGGGTGGGCCGACCCGAACGTCGCTGATGCGCGGGCGGGCATAAGGGCGACAACGCCCGATCGTTTGCCAATCATCGGCGGTGTTCCGGATTTCGCAACCGCTTGCGACGTCTTTTCTTCGGTTCGACATGGGCAGGACGCCGGTGTGGATTGCCCAGTGTTTGACGGCGTGTTCTTGGTCGGCGGGCTTGGGAGCCGCGGGTTCACGTTCGCGCCTTGGGCGGCTGAGGTGGTCATGTCCTTGGCTTTTGGTGATCCCTCAATTCTCGAAGATCAAGTCGGGCGATCTGTCTCGGCCGTGCGCTTCATCCTCCGCGGCCTGAAGCGGGGAGAGATCCCCGCTTAAGTTTTGGCCTGTGCAAAGCGAAGCTCGAGGCCTTTGGCGAGAGAACCTTGGAGTGTCATTTCCAACTCCCCCGTTTTGAGTGACACCCCGCCATTGAACGCGGCGACGCAAGACAGGACCAGAATTGTGCTGGCAATAGCGGCGCCAAACCCAAGTTCTCCGATCTTTCCCCTCTGTCTCATCCTCGTTGTCCTTCCAGTTTGATATGTCTCTTTGAGGTATATGACTGACATGATCCCCTCTCGGTCTCCTGCCGAAATGTTTGAGCTTAATGTCCTTCGAGATCCCGGAATTCCCGGCGCAGCCGCCACTCATCGGAGGTGACTTTGCGTTCCATTTTTTGGAGCCGGTCTTCGAGGTCCATGAATGTGTATTTGAGATTAGCGAAGGTGAAGCTTGGCCGGTCGGACACGCCGCGCCAGAACTCTTCTTCTTCTGCGGTCAGTGGCCGGCTGCCCCGGGGGGCGTAAGGCGTCAGCATCCAGATCACGATGTAGACCGGCAGAATAAAGCCGACCGTAAAGAGAAGGATGACAGCCAAAACCCGCACCAGGATGGGTTCCCAGCCGAAGCGTTCCGCCAGTCCGCCGCAAACACCGGCGATGACCTTGTCTTCCCGGGAGCGGTAAAACCGTTTCGGGTTCGGTGAAGTGGTGTATTCGTATGGGCCGGACATTGGCTCTAGTCTCTCCTGTAGTCTGTGTCTGTTGGGCGCGGTCCGGAGGGCCGGCGTGGCTCCTCCGACATCAGCGCTTCGAGTGTTTCGATCCGACGCTCCATGCGTTTAGCGGCGCGCCAAAGGTCTTCCATCATTCGTTCATCATCTGGTTGCAGCGTTTTTTGCTTTCGCCACAGAGTGATGTGGTGGAACACCATCCACGGGATGAAGACGAAGATCGCGAGGATCGCGATAATTGGGATCGCCTCTTCCATCAGTTGGATCTCGCTTGCTTACGCTTTTCTAAGTGTTGGGCGATGAGGCCCGGCGCGGTGATGGTGCCCATAATGGCGATCGTCACGAGTAATGAGGTCAGCATTATTCGTCTCCCTCATCTTTGGATTTGCCTTTGGCTGCGGATTTCGTCCGGCGCGCTTTCAGCGCTTCCAGCTCAGCCTCGACACGTTCGTCGGTTTCAAGCGCCGCAAATTCCGCCTCAAGGCTTGGCGCGCGCCCTTGGATTGTGTCGGCATAGGCTTCCAATTCGTCGACCTTGCGTTCCACTGCCGCATAACGCGCCAAGGCATCGTCCACGCGGGTGTCGTAGGTCTGCGACCGAACTCGGATGCGTTGCTCGGCGGCCTCGCGGCGCATCATCAGCGCTCGGTGTTTGGCCTTCGCCTCATCGAGCTTCGCTTGCAGTTTCTGCAGATCGTCCTGGCGCTTCTCGAACGCTTCGACAGCGGCATCAACAGCGGCGGCCCGCCGTTCGATTTCACCTTCGGCTTTCTGCTTGGCGAGTAGTGCGCCGCGGGCGAGATCTTCCCGGCCTTTATCGATGGCGAGCTCAGCCTTGTTGGCCCAGTCATCACGAACAGACGTGTAGTGGGCGATTTCGCGTTCCATTTCCTTTTTGTCGGCCATGGCGCGGGCTGCGGCTGTGCGTACTTCGACCAGCGTATCTTCCATTTCCTGGATCATCAGGCGGGCGATTTTTTCAGGGTTCTCGGCGGCATCCAGCATCGCATTGATGTTCGAGTTGATGATGTCGCCGAAGCGGGAAAATAGTCCCATGGTTTTAGTCCTTTCCAGTGTTCAAAGGGCCAAGAGTTGAGGTCGATCGCGGATCTAGAAAAAGATGCCGGCGATCACGAGACCAGCGATAAAAAAGCCCCAGCTTTCGGCCGGACGCCGTCCGAGCCAACGCGTAAAGCGTTTCAGGCCATCTTCGGCGCGGTCGAAACGGTCGGTGCGGTCGTAGTCGTCCATGGGGTTTCGTCTCCTTGGTCAATTCGCGGCCCCCGCCGCTGTGCTCCCTCTACATTTCAAGGACCGTGCCAGTTTGGGATTAATTTGATTCTGCCTTGTAATTATTGAATAAAAAATACATGTGGGCAAAATGAACCAGACATAAATAGCGAGATTAACGAAATAATCGGTAGAAAAAACTAGGAAGTTTCGTTATATTAGCCTCATGATTGATGATCGCGCCCCTCAACTCATCGGCGAGTCCGCTGCTTGGCTGGCTGCGCTGGAACATGCGAGCCGGGTTGCCACGCTTGATCGCCCCATCCTCGTCATCGGCGAGCGGGGAACTGGCAAGGAGCTGATCGGAGAGCGGTTGCACTTCCTATCCCGGCGGTGGGAAGGGCCGTTCGTTAAGGTGAATTGTGCGGCCCTGTCGGAAGACCTGCTCGACTCCGAGCTTTTCGGCCATGAGCGCGGCGCGTTCACCGGCGCAACGGAACGACGGGCCGGGCGGTTTGAACTTGCCGATGGCGGGACAATCTTCCTCGATGAGATCGCGACGGCCTCTATGCAGGTTCAGGAGAAGCTGCTCCGGGTGATCGAGTATGGCGAGTATCAGCGCCTCGGGGGTGAAAAGGTGCTTCGGACCAATGTCCGTGTTGTGGCGGCAACAAATGTAGACCTGCCGGCCCACGTCGCGGCCGCCAAGTTCCGGGCGGACCTCCTGGATCGGCTTGCCTTTGACGTGATCACGCTGCCGCCATTGCGGGCCCGCGGGCAGGATGCATCCCTCCTCGCCGATTTCTTTGGGCAGCGCATGGCGCGGGAAATGGGGCTCGATTTTCCGGGCTTTGCGCCCTCGGCCATCAGCGCCATTCAAAGTGCAGATTGGCCGGGCAATGTGCGAGAATTACGAAACTTCGCCGAACGCTTAACGCACCGCGCGCTGACATATGCGCCCGCCGATGCCATTCGGTTTGAGCCGGAAGCCCTTGATCCCTTCGACTCACCTTGGCGGCCAGGCAATGCGCCGCAGCCGAAAGCGGCCAACGACGAAACGGCCCTCGCCCCGCCCGTCACTGAAGCTGTCCTTGGTATCGATTTTGATGACCAGGTACGTCTATTGGAAACCCAATTGATCGATGCCGCGCTGGCAGCGTGCCAGGGCCACCAAGGTCAAGCGGCAGAGGCGCTCGGACTGTCTTACCACCAGCTGCGCGGCTTGTTACGCAAACATGGCTACGGAAAGAAACCCGGCAAAGCCGTGGACCCGGAAACCCGTGCGCCGATCCGTGGGATGTGAGCCCTTAGCGCTGCAAGCGCGCCTCGACCGCGTCCCAGAACAATTGGGCGCTATCGATCCCCGAAAATCGCTTCAGTTCCTGAACGCCGGTGGGTGAGGTGACATTCACCTCGGTGAGTTTGCCGCCGATCACGTCGATCCCGACGAAAATCAAACCACGCTTCTTCAGCTCCGGGCCAATCGCCGCACAGATCCGCCGGTCGTCATCGCTCAGCGTGTCAGGTTCAGCCGTCCCGCCCACATGCATGTTCGACCGGGTCTCGCCGGGCTGCGGCCGGCGATTGATGGCGCCAACGGGCTCGCCTTCAATCAGAATGACGCGCTTATCACCATCGACTACCGCTGGCAGGAACGCCTGGCCGACAATCGGTTCGCGGGAGCGCTCGAGGAACATTTCAAGCAGCGCTTTGTAATTCCCATCATCGGCCTTCACGCGGAAAACCCCAGCGCCGCCGTTTCCGTAAAGCGGCTTCAAAATGATATCACCATGGGCCTCGCGAAAGGCGTCGATCGCCGATGTATCGCGTGACACAAGGGTCGGCGGCATGAGCTCGGGAAACAGCAGCGGAAACAGCTTTTCGGGCGCCGTGATGACATGTGTCGGATCGTTCACGACCAGCGTTTCCGGGTGGATCAGGTCCAGAATATGGGCGGCCGTCACATAGGCCATGTCGAAAGGTGGGTCTTGGCGCATAAGGACAACGTCAATACCGTTTCGAAGATCGAGCGTTTGTTCTGGGCCAAAGATCCCTGGCGTCCCTGCTACGCGCTGGACTTTTACTGGTCGTGCCCGCGCCGTCACCGCGCCTTCGGAGTAGGTGAGGTGCTGGGGCTCATAAACGAACAGTGCATGCCCGCGCGCCTGGGCCGCCTCAGCGAAGGCGAAGGTCGTATCCGCCTCGATGTCGACGGTCTCCATGGGGTCCATCTGGATGGCAATGCGAAGGGTCATGGGGCAGGGCACCTCGTCAGCAGTTTTCGGCTATATGGCGCAGACCGCTGACGATTAATAGATGATCGCGCCGGTCGGGCAGTCCCATAAGAAATTAGGCGTGTTCTGGCCGGAATGCGTCCCGTGCGTGGAGGGGCCAGCGGCCTGGGCAAATCGCGATAACGTCAAACCGCCAATCTAGCCCCGCGAGGTCTGGATGTTTGGCCATCCAAAGCTCCGCGGCGCGCGCTATCCGGCGCTGAGCTGTGACCGTTACGGCTTCGAGCGCGAGCGCTGGGGTCCGTCTCGCTTTGACTTCGATGAAAGCGACGAGGTGTCCGCGCCGAGCAATCAGGTCAATCTCGCCGGCAGGCGTTCGGGCGCGCCGGGCGAGGATCTGATACCCCTTTGCCTGCAAGCTGAGGCTGGCCAGCCATTCGCTTCGTCGGCCGCGACGTTCCGCAGCGCGCCGGTCACGCATCGGCAGATTTAAGGCGGAGCGCGAGCTCATAGACATCGCGCTTCGGTAGGCCAAATTGCGCGGCCACGGCATTGGCCGCAGCTTTCGTCGGTTGATCCACCAACGCCTCCTCCAAGGCGGCACGAACGGCCTCGTGGTCTGGCGTCTCATCGGCCATCGGCGGTCCCACCAGCACGACGATTTCGCCTTTTGGTGCGCCGGCCTCTGAATAATGGTCCGCGAGGTCTGAAAGGCTGCCCTGCCGTGTCTCCTCAAACAGCTTCGTGAGTTCGCGGGCGACGGCGGCCTCCCGATTCGGGCCGAGCGTGTTGGCCATATCCTCAAGGGCCGCGGCGAGACGCGGGCCAGACTCGTAAAAGATCAGCGTTGCAGGCACCGTAAGCAAGGCCGTCAGCGCCTTTCGCCGCGCGCCGGACTTCGGCGGCAAGAAGCCTGCGAACAGGAATCGGTCGCTTGGCAGTCCGCTCGCCACCAAGCCCGCCAGCATTGCCGACGCGCCAGGCACGGGGATCACAGGAACGCCGGCCTCTAAAGCCTCCCGTGCGAGTTTCCAGCCCGGATCGGAGACGAGGGGCGTTCCGGCATCGCTGATGAGCGCCAAGGCCGCGCCCGCTTGCAAGCGGCTGATGAGGTCTGGTCGCCGCGCCGCCCCATTGTGGTCATGATAGGCCGTCACCTTCGCCGCGACACCGTGGGCATCCAGCAGTTTTCGGGCCGTCCGCGTGTCTTCGGCCAGGACTTCGTCAACGCTCGAAAGCGTGTCCAAGGCCCGCAGTGTAATGTCGCGCAGATTTCCTATGGGAGTTGAGACAATGTGTAAGCCAGGGCCCGCTTGCGCCGATCCAGCGCCCCGCCTAGGTTCGCCCGCGCGGGGAATCGCCGCCGGTTTGGAAGGATGAGAAGATGACATATTCAGAACCATCGCGCCTCAAACGCTTTTCGCCAACCCTTCTGGTCGCGGCCTGTTTTGCGATCTTCGCAGCCTGCGAATCAACGCCGACCCGGCCGCCGGCTCCAATCTCAACTGGCGAACCGCGCGTGGCGCCGGGAACCGAGCCAATCGATCTCTCCGAAGAGATCGACCAAGCTGAGATCGATGATGAAGCCATTGGCGAGCTTGAACAGGATGAGGGCTATACCCCGCCGCATATGGCCGGGCGCGAGGTGCGCCGTGCTGCCGTCCTTCTTCCTTTTTCCCACCCGCGCGCCGACGTCCGGGCTGAGGCGGAAAGCATGCTGGCCGCCATTGAGCTGGCCATGTTCAATCGCGCGGAACCGAGCTTCCTGATCCTGCCGAAGGATACCGCCGGCAAACGCTCCACCGCCGAAGCGCGCGTGCTGGAAGCCCTCGACGAAGGTGCCGATATCATCATCGGCCCGCTCTTCTCGGCGAATGTTCAAACTGTCCGGGCTGCGGCCTTCGATGCCGACGTCCCGGTGATTGGCTTCTCGAATTCCAGGGCTGCGGCCGGCGAAGGCGCCTTCCTCATCTCTGTTGCGCCGGAAGAGGAAGTCGCCCGAATCATCGATGTGGCCTTCGATCGCGGCATTACCAAATTCGCCTTCCTCGGGCCGGACAGCGACTACGGACGCCGTATCGAGACGGCGATGCGCCAGCGCGTCTATTTCGGCGGCGGGCGGATCGTGAGTTCTGCTTTCTATGAGCCGTCCAATGATGCCCCGGTGGACGAGGCGCGCCAGGTTGCCACTGCGGTCAAGGCCGAACTCGAAGCGTCGCCTGAGAAAGTCGCCATCATGATCCCTGAACGCGGGGTCAGGCTGCGCGGTGTGGCACCGCTCTTGCCCTATTATGACGTCGATATCCGCCAGGTTCAGTTCCTGGGCACGGGCCTCTGGAATGATCCGAGTGTGTGGCGCGAGCCGACCTTGATCGGCGGAATTTTCCCAGCGCCGGACCCGGACAATATCGCCCGTTTCGAGGAGAGTTTTGAGCGGATCTATAACCGCAAGCCGACGGCGCTTGCCTCTATCGGCTACGATGCCGGCGCCCTCACGGCGGCGCTCGCTTCAGCGGATGCCCTGTCGTTCGACGGCGTCACCCAGCCGGATGGGTTTAACGGCGTCAACGGTCTCTTCCGTTTCCGCGTCGACGGTACGGCGGAGCGGAGCCTGTCAGTTCTGGAGCTGAAGGCTAATGAGGGCGCCGTGCCCATTGATTATGGCCGCGAGAGCTTCGACCCCCTGATACCGGAAGGCTAAGGACCGTTATCAGCAGCACTCTCAGTCAAATGCTCAAGGAGCCTGGCCGAGATCTGATCGGCCAATAATCGTCCGTCGGGCGTGAGCGCAATTCGCCCATTGGCGACACGAACCCAGCCATTTTCCACGAACTGGTCGAGCTGCGGTGCCGTTAACGCGGTCCCGAATGCAGCCCGAACTCCCTGCGAGTCGAGGCCTTCATCGGTCCGCAAACCCATCGTGAGCCATTCGGTGGCAGCGTCCAACTGGGATAAAGGTTCTGTTGTGCCTGGAAACGCGTCGGACGCTTCCACAGCCGCGATGTAATCGCCAGGGCGCCGGAGAGCGAACGTCGCCGCGCGCGCCGGCCCCCTGGTGATCCGACCATGGGCCCCTGGGCCGATCCCCAGCCAGTCTCCAGAGCGCCAATAGACGAGATTATGCCGGCTCCGGTCGCTCTCTTCGGCGGCGTGGTTCGATATCTCGTAGGCTGGAAGGCCGTGGGCGGTCATGATCTCATTCGTCAGTTCATAGAGATCCGCTTGGTCATCGTCGGGCATCGGCAATAGCTGGCCGCGGGCCGCCGCTTTGCCGAAGGGGGTCGCTGGCTCGATGGTGAGTTCATATAGGGACACATGCCTCGCCCCTAAACCAATCGCCTCGCGCAGCTCCTCCCGCCACGCGTTGAGGGTCTGTCCGGGCCGCGCATACATCAGGTCAATCGAGATCTTTGGAAAGGCTCCCACGGCGGTCTCGATCGCGCGCCGCGCCGTCTGTGCATCATGGTCGCGGCCGAGGAATGTCAGGGCCTCATCGTTGAGGGACTGAACCCCAACAGAGAGGCGATTGATGCCGGCCGCCCGCCAGGCCGCGACGTGATCCTTCGTTATGGCGTTGGGGTTCGCTTCGAGCGTGATCTCAGGCTCGGGCGCCAGGCCAAAGGCCCGTTCAAGGCCGTCGACGAACCGCCGGATCTCCGCACCGGTGAGGAGCGACGGCGTGCCCCCGCCGAAATAAATGGATTGCAGCGGTGGATGGCCTGTCAGCCGGTCCGCCTGGCGGCGGATGTCGGTCAGCATGGCGGCCAAAAGGGGCTCTGTGTTCCTGTCTTTCGCCGCATAGACATTGAAGTCGCAATAGGGACAGATCTTCGCACAGAACGGCCAATGCAGATAAGCGCCGAACCCGCGATGGACACCCCAGGGCGCGGGGTCAGCCATCCAAAAGACCAGTTTTCAGTTTTGCGAAGGCGTCGGCTCGGTGGCTCATGCCATGTTTTTTGGCGGGGTCCATTTCCCCGAAGGATTCCGTTTCCCCATCGGCCACGAACATTGGATCATACCCAAATCCCTGGTCACCGCGCGGGGGCCAGACAAGGTCGCCGTGGACTTCCCCTTCAAAGACTTCGGTATGGCCATCCGGCCAGACCACGGCCAAGGCGCAGACAAATTTCGCGCGGCGGTTGTCACTGCCGGTTTCTCCAAGTTCACGCTCCACTTTTTCCATGGCGCGGCCAAAATCGCGCTGATGACCGGCCCAGCGCGCCGAGTAAATCCCAGGGGCTCCGCCAAGGGCTTCAACCGCAAGACCAGAATCATCGGATAGGGCCGGTGCACCCGTTGCCTCGGCCGCGGCGCGTGCCTTGAGAATGGCATTTCCTGTGAACGTCGTTTCCGTCTCTTCGGGCTCCGGTAATTCCAGCTCAATCGCCGAAACCACATCGAAACCGAGCGGCTCGAACAGGTCTTTCAACTCGCGCACCTTGCCTGAATTGTGCGTGGCAGCAATGAGCCTGCCGGGTGAGATTTTGCGAATTGGCATCTCCAATGGTCCCAAACTTGCTAATTTTCACAGAAGAATTATCGTTTGTCGGTAAGTGACGGGGTATGCTATTCGCCTGACTTAGCGAATCGCGAGATCTAACATAAGGATGCAAATGCCAGCTGCCGAGCAAAATTCCGTCGCCGCCGTGCTGAGCGTTTTCGTACACATCGTAATTTGGGCGTCGATTTTTTTGGGCGCTGCAGCCTTCGTGGCTCTGATGATGGGATTGTTTGCGAGTTTGAATGGTGGTGCGCTCAATATTGGCCTTGGTGACGCGCTCGTTGAAGATCTCAGCCCATCGACATTTATTGCGGCCCTAGCGGCTCTGGTCGTTGTGATCCCGGGTATCATTTACATCTGCATTCAATTGCGGCGCATTTTGACGACGCTGGCCGAGGGAGACCCCTTCGTTCCGGAAAATGCACCGCGGCTTTTGCGGATCGCCTCTGCGATCGCAATCATGGAACTGGCGCGCTACGCAGCGATTATTCTGTTGCGTGTGTTTGTAGAGTTTGGGGAGGATATGTCAGGGCCGCGCCTTTCAATCAGTATTGTTGCCTGGGTTTCGGCGGCAGCCATGCTCGTTTTCTCGCAAGTCTTCCGTGAAGGCAGTCGCTTGCGAGAAGAAGACAAGATGACGATATAGGAGCAGATATGGCCATTCGCGTGACACTCGACCGCGTTCTATTGGATCGCCGCATGTCGCTCACTGAATTGTCAGAGCGCGTCGGCGTGACCCTTGCCAATCTGTCAATCCTAAAGACAGGCAAAGCCAAGGCGATTCGATTCTCGACCCTTGAAGCGCTTTGCCGCGAGCTTGAATGCCAACCAGGCGATATCCTGTCGTTCGATGACGACAATAGTGTCGGCCGCGTCGCGGCCGAATAAATGCCACTTCAACCCTTTCACTTAGCGATCCCGGTCAATGATCTCTCAAAGGCCGAGGCCTTCTATGGCGATCTCATGGGGTGCCGCACAGGTCGGCGATCCGATGAGTGGATCGACTTCGATTTTTACGGCCACCAACTCGTCACACATTTGTCTCCCGACGCATGTGCGGAAACCGCGACAAACACTGTGGACGGTAAACAGGTGCCGGTAAAACACTTTGGGGTCGTCCTTAACGCCCAGCAATGGCGTGACCTCGCGAAAAGACTCGTCGCGGCAGGCACTGAGTTCATCATCGAGCCAGGCATCCGCTTCCAAGGCGAGCCTGGCGAGCAGGGAACCTTCTTTCTGCTCGACCCGGCGGGCAATGCGCTCGAATTCAAGTATTTCGAGGATCCGGATGCCTTGTTTCGCACCTAGCGTGCGGGCAATTCGAAAACCGGTCGGAAGCCCCCGAAAATCATCCGTTTTCCATCGAACGGCATTGGTGTGTTTTCTGGATCCATGCGTGGATCGGCCACCATCTTCTCCATGGCCACATCACGCGTCTCTTTATCGGGCCATTCAATCCAGGCAAAGACGACAGTTTCATCGTCTTCCTTCTTCACCGCCATGGCGAAGCTGGTGGTCTCGCCATCCGGCACGTCGTCGCCCCAGCATTCAAGCACACGCAAGGCGCCATATTCCATGAAGAGCGCGTCGACGACGTTCGCATGGTCGATAAAGGCCTGCTTGTTCGCCGTCGGCACGGCCATTACAAATCCATCAATATAGCTCATCGTGTTAGTCCCCTTTCAAAGCCGTCTTCGACACGGCAATTTCGATTGTGCGCCAGTACGATTTTACGCGCCTCAAAAATGATCTCAACGCGATCAGTTTTTCGCGCTAAGCCGTGGCAGTAGGCTAACACATTCAGGGCAAAGACGCGTGCGCGGCGCCGTTAAGGTGAGGCAATCCATCAGGTTCGCCGGGGGAGAAGTGACATGGGATTTGAGCATTTCCTGATTATCGCCGGTGTCTTTTTCGCATTTTCGCTCATATCGCGTCGGATCGAAGGGTCACCGCTCACCGGGCCGATGTTGTTCGTCGCGGCCGGCGCCGGGCTCGCATGGCTGACAGGGGAGCACGGGCCGCTTTCCATGCAATTTGACGAGCGGGCGATTCACACGATTGCGGAACTGACACTCGTTCTGATCTTGGCTGCCGACGCCTCGCGCATCTCCTTGTCATCGCTCTTAAAGTTCCGCTCGATACCGATCCGGCTCCTCACGATTGGGCTGCCGCTGACCATCGCAGCTGGCGCTCTCGTCGGCGTGGTGATCATGCCGGATCTTCTCTGGGTTGAAGCCGCACTGATTGCTGCCATCCTTGCGCCGACGGACGCAGCGCTCGGTGCATCGGTCCTCAAAGAGCAATCAATCCCCATCAGAGTTCGGCAAAGCTTGAATGTTGAAAGCGGTTTGAATGATGGGATTGCGCTACCGGCTGTCCTCTTCTTCGCCTGTTTCTTGAATATCAGCCACCAGACCGGCGAGACGGATTGGCTCGCCTTTCTGGCGCTCCAACTCACCCTTGGGCCTTTGGTCGGTATCGCAGCGGGATGGGTTGGGGGTCACCTGATTGGCGCGGCGGCAAAGCGCGGGTGGATCACCGAGACCTATCAGGGCGTCGCCGCTATGGCACTCGCCGTGATCGCCTTTGCCTCGGCCGAAGCCGTGGGCGGAAACGGTTTCATCGCCGCGTTCCTGTGCGGCCTGACCTATGGCAATCTTCGCATCGACTATTCGCATTTTCTCTACGAGTTCACCGAGACGGAAAGCGAAGTCCTCTCCCAAGTGACGTTCTTTCTGTTCGGCCTCGTTTTACTGCCGGAAGCGATCTCGAACCTGACGCCCGAAATGGGTCTCTATGCCCTGGCCAGCTTGACCATCGTCCGTATGCTGCCAGTCGCCTTGTCCATGCTTGGGCTTGGCCTTCATTTGCCGACGCTGGGCTTTTTGGGCTGGTTCGGGCCGCGCGGCCTCGCCTCGCTTTTGTTTGCGCTGCTTGTTATTGAAGACCTATCCGTCCGGTCGGCCGATACGGTCCAGGCCGTGGTGTCGCTGACGGTCTTACTCAGTATACTGCTGCACGGCGTGACGGCCGGCGCGTTCAGTCGGGCCTATGGACGCTGGGCCGCAAATCGCACCACGCAGGCTTGCGCTGAGAACGCGCCGCCGGATGCCGTTGGTGCCATGGCAGGAGGAAAAACGTGACCGAACTCACAGAACTCAATCGCAGTATCGAGGGCCGTGTCGCGCTCGTCACCGGCGCGGCCTCCGGTATGGGGCGCGCAACAGCGAAGCTCTTCGCCGCCGAAGGCGCCCATGTGATCGTGACAGATTACGATGGCGACGGCGCGGACAGCGTTGCCGCCGACATCCTCACAGCCGGAAAATCGGCACGGGCTTGGCGAATGGATGTCGCTGACCCCGCCGAAATTGCCTCAGTCGTCGCAGCCGGTGCAGCGCATTTCGGCGGCCTCGACATCATCGTCAATAATGCCGGGATCACTGCGATTTCGCCAATTGATGCCGACGGCTATGAGGCGCTCTGGGAAACCGGTGTCTCGGTTCTGCTTTCAGCACATCAACGCGTGATCCGCGCCGCGCTCCCCCATTTGCGACAATCCGATGCCGCCCGGATTGTGAACATAGCGTCGACGGAGGCTCTCGGTGCGACCGCCCGTGACAGCATCTACTGCGCCGCAAAAGCCGGGGTCACCGGGCTCACACGCGGCCTTGCCGTCGAACTTGGCAAAGAGGGGATCACAGTCAACTGCGTTTGCCCCGGGCCGATCCGAACCGGCATGACCGATGCGATCCCGGATGAACATAAAGAGGTCTATGCCAAGCGGCACACGGCGCTGCGCCGGTATGGCGAGCCGGAGGAGGTGGCGCATGTGACGCTCAGCCTCTGCCTGCCGGCTTCAAGCTATATCACCGGCGTGACGATCCCCGTCGATGGCGGGCTCATGGTCCGTAACGCGTGACGTGTCCGCGCCATCGCGCGCTTCGAGTTGTTGCCGGATCTCGTCATGGACCGCACGGGTCAGCTTGTGCTTCCGCGCGATCAAGCCGCCCACTAGAAGAAAGAGGGCCGGGGGGACAATAAATGTCGCCATGAGCCAGGCCTGGCCGGACGGGGTCACCGCCGCATTCGGGTCATATCCAGCCCAGCCGAGAATGTTATAGGCGATGAAGGGGCCCATCGCGCCGCCAACTTTCGCGGTCAGTGTCAGCGTTGAAAAGTAGATCCCCATGCGCGGCGTGCCATGTTCCAAGGCATCCGCGTCGGCGATATCGGCGAGCATCGCCCGGGCAAGAAAGATACCCGCGCCAAAGGCAAGACCATAGAGGAACGAGCCGGCCATGGCGCCGATAAGGCTGTTGGACGGCACAATGAGATACAGCGCCAGCGTCGTCGCGCCATAGAACAATGCAAATGAGAAGGCCCTGTGTTTCTCCGCGCGCTCAGCGAGGCGCACCCAAAGCGGCATCGAAATGACAGCCGCCCCGAAATAGGTGAGGAGGATGAGGCTGGTATTATCCGGCAATTGCCACACATCTTCGGCGAACCAGACATAAAGGCTTCCCGTGATCGCAAGTGCCGAGGCGAGGCAAAACTCGGCAGCGAGCAGACGCCTTAAGTGGGGATCGTGGGCGAGGGCAGTCAGGCTCTCCCGGATCGGAATAAGCGGGGCCGGACGGGTCGGTGTCGGGTCCGGGACCGTGAGAAAGGCCACCCCAAAGGTCAGCGGCAGTGCGAGCACAATCTCGAGCCCCATGGCCGAGGCGCGCTCAACACTAT
>JBCAWP010000008.1:0-22188 GCA_038534535.1 Pseudomonadota bacterium | reverse complement strand
CCTCGATCTGGTTGATAAGGTCGTCGCGCACACTTTCAGTCGCGAGGGGTCCGATGTCCGTCGCGGCGTCCATGGGGTCACCGACCTTGAGGTGAGACAGCGCGTTTGCGAACTTGTCCCGAAAGCGGTCGTAGACATCTGCGTGGATGATGAACCGTTTCGCCGCGATGCAGGACTGGCCGTTATTACGGGTTCGGCTGCGCACGGCGTGGGTGACCGCAGCATCGAGGTCTGCCGACGGCATGACGATAAAGGGATCTGATCCGCCAAGCTCCAGCACGACCTTTTTTAGATGACGTCCTGCTGTCTCAGCGACGGCACGGCCAGCTGGTTCAGAGCCTGTCAAAGTCACCGCGCGGATTCGCGGGTCGCTCAGTAGGCCGGCGACCTGATCGCTTCCGATGAGTAATGTCTGGAAGGCATTGTCCGGGACACCGGCGCGCCGCCAGATATCTTCAATCGCCAGGGCACATTGGGGAACGTTGGAGGCGTGCTTCAGAAGCACGACATTTCCCGAAAGTAGAGCAGGGACGGCAAAGCGGAAAACCTGCCAAAGCGGATAATTCCACGGCATGACCGCAAGCACCGGTCCAAGCGGAAGATAGCGCACAGCGCTATAAGCGGCCTGTGTCGCGACAGGCTCTTCTGCGAGGAACGCCGGACCGTGTTCGGCATAATATTCGAAAAGCCAGTCGCATTTCGCGATTTCGGCCCGGGCGGCGGCGCGCGTCTTTCCCATTTCCTGGGCGATCAGGGCCGATAGGGGCTCTGCCTCTGCCCGGAGGAGGTCGGCGGCGGCCATCAACCAGTCACAGCGGTCGCTGACCGGTGAGCGTCGCACATGGCGCGCCGCGGTCTCTGCCGCCGTGATCTTTATCTCGAGGCCGGTGGTCGAGAGTGCCTCAAAGGTCTTCTCAATTTGACCGGTCGCCGGGTTGACCGATTGAATGGGCATTCAAGGCTCCTTCTGCTGGCTAAGGGCGCCGCTTGGAGCCGTTACGTGTGCTTGCCTTGCCCGTTTGCCAAGGGGCCAGATTGCGGCTTGCGCGGCAGAGGGCACTGAGCCTTGTCATTCGGGGTAAAGCCAGTATAAGCCACGCCTATTCCGACACGCGGGACACATTGTCCGGTGCGGGTGAGGCTTTCTTCACTCGTTCCTCCTGCGGCGGCTAACCGGATAGGAGACTAAACCAATGGCTTTGCCAGAATTTTCGATGCGCGACCTGCTTGAGGCAGGCGTCCACTTCGGCCACCAAACACACCGCTGGAACCCAAAGATGAAAGACTTCATCTATGGCGACCGCTCCGGCATCCACATCATGGACTTGTCGAAGACCGTGCCCCTCTTGCACCAGGCGCTCGTCCAGGTGCGCGATACCGTGGCCAAAGGCGGCCGGGTCCTGTTTGTGGGCACGAAACGCCAGGCCCAGGAGCCAATCGCCGAGGCGGCGACACGCTGCGCGCAATACTATATGAACCATCGCTGGTTGGGGGGCACGCTGACCAATTGGTCGACGGTTTCGAACTCGATCAAGCGCTTGCGTGAACTCGACACCGTTTTTGAAGAGGGCGGCGGCCAGGGCCTCACGAAGAAAGAGCTTTTGAACCTAGAGCGCGACCGCGAAAAGCTGCAACGCGCCCTTGGGGGAATTGCCAATATGGGCGGTTTGCCAAGCCTAATGTTCGTCATCGACACGAACAAGGAGGCCATCGCGGTTCAGGAAGCCAAGAAACTCGGCATTCCGGTCGTCGCGGTTGTCGATACCAATTGCGACCCGGATTCGATTGACTTTCCATTCCCCGGCAATGATGACGCTGCGCGGGCGATTTCGCTCTACTGCAACCTCGTTTCAGACGCCATATTGGATGGTCTGGCGGAATCGACGGCTGGACTTGGGATCGATCTTGGCGAAAGCGCTGATCTCGATGCCCTCGCTGAAGCCGATCTTGCGCTCGCCGATGCGGCTGAAGCCGAGACTGAGACCGAGGTCGAGGCCGCGCCAGCGGAAGAGCCCACCCCAGCCGAATCCTGACATAAACCCCTCAATCCCACCCTAATCTCTGAAGGACAGACCGATGGCCGAGATCACTGCCGCCCTCGTCAAATCCCTGCGCGAACGCACCGGCGCGGGCATGATGGACGCCAAGAAGGCGCTTGTTGAAAGCGATGGCGACACCGACGCCGCGATTGAATGGCTGCGCGCCAAGGGCTTGTCCAAGGCGGCGAAAAAGGCCGGCCGCGTGGCCGCCGATGGCTTGGTCGCAGTGAAAGTGTCCGAAGATGGACGCACGGGCGCGGTTGTTGAGCTGAATGCGGAGACGGACTTCGTTGCCCGTAACGAGCAGTTCCAAGCCGCATTGAACCAGATCGTCGAAACCGCCCTGACAACTGACGGTACGCTCGACGGTTTGAAGGCGGCTCCAGCGCCGGATGGAGACGGCACCGTCGAAGATATGATCAAGCGGATGGTGGCGACCATCGGTGAGAACATGTCTTTGCGCCGGGTCGACACGCTGAGTGTCGAGAGCGGTGCTGTAGCGTCCTACATCCACAATGCCGAGACGGATGGCATGGGGAAAGTCGGTGTGCTCGTGGCGCTTGAAGGGAGCGGCGACGGTCTCGCCGATGCGGGCCGGAAAGTGGCGATGCACGTGGCGGCGACCCAGCCAGCGGCGGCGACTACCGACGAACTTGATCCTGCCCTCGTCGAAAAGGAAAAGGCCTTTTTGACGGAACAGGCGCGCGAGAGCGGCAAGCCCGAAAACATCATTGAGAACATGATCAAGGGCCGGATCAGCAAGTTCTATAAGGAAGTTGTGCTCGTCGAGCAGTCTTTCGTGATGAACCCAGATCAGACGGTTGCCCAGTTCGTTACCGAACAGGGCGGGGCGTTGAAAGGCTTTGTCCGGTTCGCCCTTGGTGAAGGGATTGAGAAGGCCGAAGAAGACTTTGCGGCAGAAGTCGCTGCCGCCACGAAGGGCAGCTGATCTCCGCGGCTTTACTGCGAATTCTGGACCCGGTCGCCATGACAGGCGGCCGGGAATCCTTTAACAGCAGTCAAGGTCGCATATGGAGACGCTCATGGCCGACATTGCGAATGCTCAGTCCGGACTGACTTATGAGCGTATTCTCTTAAAACTGTCCGGCGAGGCCCTCATGGGGCCCAACGAATTCGGCATTGATATGCCGACGGTTCTAAAATTTGCCAAAGAGATCGCTGGGGCCCGAGAAGCCGGCGCGGAGATTTGCCTCGTCATCGGTGGCGGGAATATTTTCCGCGGCCTTGCCGGCGCGGCCCAGGGCATGGATCGCTCCCAGGCGGACAGCATGGGTATGCTCGCCACTGTCATGAATGCGCTCGCCATGCAGAGCGCATTGGAGCAGATTAACGTACCAACCCGCGTCCAGTCCGCCATTCCAATGGATACTGTCTGCGAGCCCTTTATCCGTCGCCGGGCCGTGCGGCATATGGAGAAAGGTCGGGTTGTGATCTTTGCGGCCGGGACAGGAAATCCCTTCTTCACAACCGATACTGGCGCCGCACTCCGCGCTGCTGAAATGGGTTGTGACGCGCTGTTGAAAGGCACGCAGGTTGATGGCGTCTATACCGCCGACCCGAAGATCGATCCTACGGCAACACGCTTTGAGACCTTGCCATACCAACAGGTTCTCGCCGAAAATCTTCGCGTTATGGACCCATCGGCTGTCAGCTTGATGCGTGACAGCGACATTCCGATCGTCGTCTTCTCCCTCCATGAGGAGGGGACCTTGCTTGACGTGCTGCACGGCCAGGGCAAGTTCACGGTGATCAAAAACTGAGAGACACTCAATGAGTTATAGTGAAAAAGACCTTGCCAAACGTATGGAAGGCGCACTGACGAATCTGGCCTCGGAGTTTGCTGGCCTGCGTACTGGCCGCGCTTCGGTCAACCTTTTGGATGCGGTAACGGTCCCGGCCTATGGGTCGACTGTACCATTGAATCAGGTCGGCTCGGTCTCGACGCCTGAGTCCCGGATGCTCGCCGTCAATGTCTGGGATAAGCAACTTGTTGGCGCAGCGGATAAGGCGATCCGCGAGGCCGGCCTCGGTCTTAACCCGATTGTTGATGGTCAGACGCTGCGGATCCCAATCCCGCCGCTGAACGAAGAGCGCCGGTTGGAACTGACAAAGGTTGCCGGTCGTTATGCTGAAGCGGCGCGGGTGGCCGTTCGCAATGTCCGCCGAGACGGCATGGACTCGCTTAAGAAGATGGAAAAAGACGGCGAAATCAGCCAAGATGAACAGAAGGGCCTTGAGGCCGATGTTCAGAAGCTGACCGACCAGTTCATTGAACGGATCGATGAAGCGTTGAAATCCAAAGAAGCAGAGATCATGCAGGTTTGAACGAACCTGCGCGCCTCCCAGGGGTTACGAACCCGCAAGGACCTTCGCTTGAGGTCCCGCGCCATGTCGCCATCATCATGGATGGAAACGGGCGTTGGGCGAATGCGCGCGGTCTCCCGCGGACAGCTGGCCACGAGCGCGGGGTTGAGGCCCTGCGCCGGACCGTGGAAGGTGCCCGCGATCTCGGCATAGAGTATCTGACGGTTTTTTCTTTCTCGACCGAGAATTGGCGGCGGCCACTCGCTGAAGTCGATGTCTTGTTCGGCTTGCTTCGCGCCTATGTGCGCCGTGATCTTGACCGGCTGACGCGCGAAGGCGTCCGGGTACGGGTTATTGGCAACCGGGCCGGCGTGCCACAAGATATCGCGGATCTTATTGAACGCGCGGAAGATCGGACGATACAGAATACCCGGGCTCACCTGACAATCGCGTTTAACTATGGTGGCCGCGACGAAATCGTCCGTACGATGCGAAAGATCGCCGAGGCTGTGAAGGCGGGTCAGGTGTCGCCAACGGATATTGACGATACGGTTATCGAGCGCTGGCTCGATACGGCGGGGTTACCAGATCCGGACCTGTTGATCAGAACCAGCGGCGAAATGCGGATCAGTAATTTCCTTCTCTGGCAAGTTGCCTATGCCGAGATCGAAATCATGGACGTCCTTTGGCCGGATTTCGATAAGAGCCATTTGGAACAGGCGATTGCTGCGTTTCGCCGACGTGAACGACGCTTCGGAAATGTGAGCCATGGTACCGTCTGAGCCACGCGTTGGGTCGCGTGGGCGTGGCATCAGCCGTGAACTTTGGTTGCGGCTCGCCTCTGCCGCGGTCCTGATCCCTCTCGGGCTTGCTTGTGTCACGCTGGGCGGTGTTCCGCTTGCCATAATCAGTGCCTTGGTGGCAGCGATGATGGCCTTTGAATGGTCCCGCATGGCCAAATCCAAGTTTGGACCTTTGATGATCGCTGGCGCGGCGGGCGCCAATCTTGTCTTTATGGTCAATGCGACTTGGGCGTTGATGGTGCTTGTTGGCGTGGGTGCGCTCGCGTCCCTGATGGGACGACAATCGCCGCAACCCAACTCAACGCTCCTTGGGACGATCTATGCCGGCGGCCTGCCGCTCGCACTTCAGACCATCCGGGATCTGCCCGAAGGCGGGTTCGTTCTCGCGATGGGTGTGATGTTGTTCAGCTGGAGTTCGGATTCGAGCGCTTATTTTGCAGGGAGAACCTTTAAAGGACCTCTGCTTGCGCCTGATGATAGCCCGAATAAGACTTGGAGTGGTGCGATCGGCGCCGTGGTCGGCTCCGTGGCGGCCAGCATCGCTTATGCCCTCCTTATCGGGGCGCCGATTTATCTCTGGGTCATCCTTGGCCTTCTCGTGTCGGCAGCGGCGCAAATTGGCGATCTCTTTGAGTCCCAGATCAAGCGGCAACACGCCGTGAAGGATACGAGCGGCTTCCTACCTGGCCATGGCGGCGTCATGGATCGCCTCGATGGTTTTGGCACTGCTTGTATTGCTGTTGTCGCGCTTGTGAGGTTATTGCCAGGGCTGCCTGGTCAGCTGGCGGGAGGATAAGGGCCTTGAAGCGTGTTTCGATCTTCGGGTCCACGGGGTCGGTCGGGCAATCGACCCTCGCTGTCATCGGCCATTCCAACCAGGCTGACGCGCCGGCGTTTGACGTTGATGTGCTCGTGGCTGGGCAAAACACCGAGCTACTGGCAGAGCAGGCCGTTGCCCATAAAGCTAAACTCGCGGTTGTGGCCGATCCGGATGGTTATGAAGACCTGAAAGAGCGGCTTTCGCACCAGGATATCGAGGTTGCCGCGGGAACCGAGGCGGTTGTTGACGCCGCCCGCCGCCCTTGTGATCGCCTTGTCGCCGCCATTGTTGGTTCGGCGGGTGTGGCATCGACCTTGGCGGCTGTTGAGGCGGGCAATGACGTGGCGCTTGCCAACAAGGAAAGCCTGATCTCGGCAGGTGATCTGATCAAATCGACGGCCACAGCGAATGGCGCTCGCCTTGTGCCCATGGATTCTGAACACAGCGCTATTTTTCAGGTCCTCCAGGACCGCCCATCGGTGGAGAAACTGATCCTGACGGCGTCAGGTGGCCCGTTCCGCACGACCTCCCGGGATGCAATGGCCGCGATCACGGTCGAGGAAGCCCGTAATCATCCGAATTGGTCGATGGGCCTCAAAATCTCAATCGACAGCGCGACGCTGTTCAACAAGGCGTTGGAGGTCATGGAGGCGGCGTATCTGTTTGATATGCAGGCCGATGGGATCGACGTTGTCGTGCACCCCCAATCCATCGTGCACAGCTTAGTGGCGTATACGGATGGATCAGTACTCGCGCAGCTCGGCGCGCCGGACATGCGCGCCCCCATCGCATTTGCCTTGGCCTGGCCCGACCGGCGTCTCGTGACGGATGTGCCGCGCCTTGATTTGGCGGCGCTCGCCCGGCTTGATTTTGAGCCTGTGGACCATGAGCGGTTCCCGGCCATCCAGCTGGCGAAGCGTGCGCTCGAAGCCGGCGGGTGCGCCCCGCTCATATTAAATTGTGCTAATGAAGCAGCGGTTGCTGCATTTATTGCAGGCGAGTGCCGATTTCTCGACATAAGCTCTACTGTGTTGGAAACATTGGAGCGTTTCGCTGCTCAAGGGTTTGGTGAAACGCCGCCGACAAGTCTGCAGGAGGTGGCCGAACTCGACGCAGCAGCCCGAGCAACGGCACGAAATGTGATGCAGGCAAGGGTCAATTAGGGAGATCCCAAACGTATGTTAGATGGGTTTGCGGGCCAGGGGCCCTTATTCATTCTTTGCCTGTTTTTCCTACTTGGCCTGGTCGTCGTCGTACACGAACTGGGGCATTATTTAGCGGGCCGACTGTTTGGCGCCGCAGCGGAGTCTTTCTCGGTCGGTTTTGGCCGTCCTATCTTGGAGCGGACCGACAGCCGGAACACCCGTTGGCGCCTTAACTGGATCCCGCTTGGTGGCTTTGTGAAGTTTGTTGGTGAGCACCAACTCCCCGGTGATGCTGGCCATTTTGAGGCGGCCCCTGTTGGAAAGCCCTTCTATGATCTGACAGTTGGTCAGCGCTCGATCGTTCTTGTCGCGGGGCCCTTGGCGAACTTTGTCTTGGCCATCTTGATTTTCGCGACCAGCGCCATGTTGCTCGGCGAGGAGCGGCATCGGTTGACCATTGCTGAAGTGAACCCCGGCCCCGCGGCCGAGGCTGGTTTCGTGCCGGGCGACGTCCTCTTGACCATTGATGGCAAGGTTATCCGAAAGCGGACTGATGCGACGCAGAAAATTGCCTTGTCGTCTGGCACCCCCCTGGACGTGGAGATCGATCGCGGCGGTGTTCCGATGACCCTGACGGTCGTGCCGGAGCGTCAGCTGGTCGACCTTGGGCTCGGTCAGCCGCAACCGATTGGTGTGATTAATGTGGCACTGTCACCTGAGGCCCTGGAACGGGCGCGGTATGGTCCTTTCACGGGAATAGGCCATGGGGCTGTGCGAACCTGGGAAACCGTCACGCTCACCGGGCGTATGCTCGGACGGATGGTGACTGGGCGAGAATCAATCGCGATGTTGAGTGGGCCTGTTGCCATTGGCGACGTGTCGCGGCGCGTGGTCACAAATACATTAAGTGCAGATCATGTCGCGCTAAGGACGCGTCTCTTCTTTGTTGTGCTGCAAATGCTGGAATTTGCTGCGATCGTGTCGATCGGCATTGGCCTCTTCAATCTTTTGCCGTTGCCGGTTCTCGATGGAGGACACCTCGTCTTCAATGCTTACGAGGCTGCAACTGGGAGCATGCTACCCGCTAAAGTGCAGGAGGCTGCCTTGACGGTCGGCCTGGTGCTGCTTTTGAGTGTGGCCGTCGTCGTGACATGGGGAGACATCGTGGAGACTGGCATCCTGGGTGCATTTGGGGCCTAGGAGAGCACCGCCGGGAAGTCTAAGGGAGTCCTATGCGTAAAGTTCTATCAGCAACTCTCCTGGCGTCGACCTTGATGACCGGGGTCAGCAGTCTTTGGCTTGCGCCAGCGGCCGCGGCGCAGGAGCCGCAATCGCCCGATGAACCGGTGTCCAACCAAGATCCGCTCGCCGGTACGATCCGGTCGATTATTGTCGAAGGCAATCAGCGGATCGAGGCCCGGACGGTACAGTCCTACCTGTTGGTGGGACCTGGTGATCCGTTTGATCCTCAACGGCTCGACATCTCGCTGAAAACGCTTTTTGCAACGGGACTGTTCGCTGATGTGAACATTGGGCGACGCGGATCCGACCTCATTGTTCAGGTTGTTGAAAATCCGATTATCAATCGGGTTCTCTTCGAGGGGAACCGGTCGATCGACGACGACCAGCTGCGCGAGGAGATCCAGGCTGAACCACGCGGGATCTTTACGGCCGCACGGGTCCAGGCCGACGTGCAACGGATCCTTGAGCTTTATCGGCAGTCCGGACGCTTCGCCGCCCAGGTCAATCCACAGTACAAACCCCTCGATCAGAACCGTGTCGACCTCATCTTCGAGATCACGGACGGCCCGACCACGGGTGTGCGCTCGATCAATTTCATCGGCAATGACGTCTATTCCGACGGGCGGCTGCGGAGTGAAATCGTCACGCGTCAGTCGCGCTTTTGGCGGTTCTTCAGCTCGAACGACAATTATGACCCGGACCGCTTGGAGTTCGATCGGGAACTGCTTCGCCAATTCTATCAAAACCGAGGCTATTACGATTTTCGCGTAACGTCCGCCGTTGCGGAACTCACCCCTGACCAGGAAGACTGGTATATCACCTTCACGATCGATGAAGGCCGCCAATATGATTTCGGCGAAGTGTCCGTTGAGACTTCGCTCGATAAACTCAATCCGCAATCGCTCGTTCGTCGGGTGCCGATCAAGGAAGGCGAACTCTACCAGGGCGACCTGATTGAACAGAGTATCGACAATCTCACCGCGGCGGCTGGCTTTGCCGGATACGCCTTCGTGGACGTCATTCCGCGCATCTCGCCCAATCCGGAAACCGGCAAGATTGATGTCATCTTTGCAATGGATGAGGGGCCACGCGTTTATATCGAGCGGATCAACATTGTCGGGAATACGCGCACACTGGATCGTGTCGTCCGGCGCCAATTGCAAATCTCCGAAGGCGACGCTTTTAACCGCGTTCTGCTTGACCGATCGCGAAACCGGGTTCGGTCTCTCGGTTATTTTGCAGAGGTGGAGATCCAAGAACTGCCTGGCTCCGAGCCAGACCGGACGGTCGTTGACCTGTCTGTTGAAGAGCAGCCGACGGGGGAGTTATCGCTCGCGGCGGGTTTTTCTTCTATCGACGCGTTCCTTATCGATGTCAGTGTTTCGGAGCGAAACCTACTCGGGCGTGGACAGACGGCAATCGCTCGGGTTTCCGCCTCGAACCGGCAACAGGTGCTAGACTTGCGCTATCAAGAGCCTCGGTTCCTGGGGCGTAACCTGGCCGCTGGCGTGAGCCTCTTTGCGCGGCGTAACGACTTTACGCGTTTCTCTGACTTTGAAACCGAGACGTTTGGCGGCGGGGTTAATTTCGGTTTCCCTGTCACGCGGCGAAGCCAATTAGTCCTGCGCTATCAGGTCTCGCAAGATATCATCAGCGTGACCGACGCCCCCGTTGTTATTGATGAAAACGGCCTACTTGCGACAACGCCTGTGCTCGATGAGAATGGCGATATCGTCTTTGATGAAAACACCGGTGAGCCTTTGCTCACATTTGTGCAACCGACGGCAATTCCATTACCTGAGGGCACGCAGATTGTTGACCAGTGTGACGAGGCTTTCCTGCAGCGGAACTCGCTCTGTTTGAGTGAACGCAGCGAGCTGACGTCTCTCCTCGGCTACACGTTCCAATGGGATGGCCGAAACGACCCGATCGCGCCGACGCGCGGCTTTGATTTCAGCTTGTCACAGGATCTTGCGGGGCTGGGCGGAGACGTTCGGTTCCTGCGCTCGGAAATTACCGGCGCGGCCTATCGCGGCCTCCTGCCTGGCATCCGTGCCAGCCTCCGTCTGTCGGCCGGTGGTATCTTCTCCTTTAACGATGACGACGGTTTGCGGATCAACAACCGGTTTTTCCGCGGCGGTAATAATTTCCGCGGGTTTAACATTGCGGGCATCGGCCCGCGGATTGCTGACTTCGAAATCGGCGAAAATGATGAGTTGACGGGACGCGTTTTCCGCCAGCAAGCCCTTGGTGGCCAAGTCTATTATCAAGGCACCCTTGAGGTGACACTGCCGGACGTCATTCCTGAGCAGTACGGAATTCGCGGCGCGCTCTTTGTCGACGCCGGCGGACTGGGTGTCCTGGAAGATGTCGCCTTGAGCGATCCTATTATCTTTCGGGACGTGGCGAACCCGGCCTTTGGAAATACAGATGATCCCAACGAACCGCTCACAACGAGCTTCATTCGTCGGATCGAGGATGATTTGAACTTGCGGGCTGCGGCGGGGCTTAGCGTCTTTTGGGATTCGCCTTTTGGGCCAATTCGATTTGACTTTTCGCAGGTTATAGCGGCTGAAGACTTTGACAGGCCAAGAGGCTTCCGCTTTAGCACGACCACACGGTTCTAGATTTAGGAGTCCAGATTATGGGCGTTTCTTTTCGAATTTTCGCTGCGGCCGCTCTCGCGGTTGTTACGATTGCCAGCGCAGCACAGCCAGTCTTTGCGCAAGGCACAAAAATCATCGTTGTCGATAATGCGCGCGTCGTCCGCGAAAGCGTTGCCGGCCAGGACATGGCGAACAAGATTCAAGCCATTGGCCAGGCCATGCAGACCGAATTGTCTGGCGAGGCCACAGCTCTCGAGACCGAGCGGTCCGCCCTGGAGTCCCGCACCCAAAACATGACCCGCGAAGCCATCGCCGCCGATACACAGCTCACGGGACAAGCCGAAAACTTTGCCCGGAAAGCACAGACCTTCCAGGCGAAGCGCCAAGTCAATGCCCGCCAACTCGCCCTGACAGAACAAAACGCGCTGAACTCTTTCGGGCAAGCGCTTGATCCGATCCTGCAACAAATCGTTCAGGAACAGGGCGCAGACATCCTTTTGGACCGGTCGGTCGTTGCATTTGCGGGTCCAACAGTTGATGTGACGGACACGGTTATCGCGCGCCTCAACGCAGCCGTTCCGTCGATCGCCGTAACGCGGGCCCAGTTGCCGCAGCAGCAGGCTGCGCCGCAAACGCTCCAATAATGCGGAGGCGCGCTGATGCCGGTCGATCCGAGGTTTTATCGGTTCGGTGACCCCCTCACAGCGGGCGATATTGCCCGTAGACTTGGTGAAAAGCCGGCTGGCGATTATTCGTGCACCGTAACGAATATCTCAGAGCCTCAGGAGGCCGGGCCGAACGACCTCTGTTTCTTCGACGGGAAACAGAGGGATTGGGAGACGTTTGAGTGCCGCGCCGGGCTGTGTTTGGTCTCAAACGAGCTCGATCTTGGCACCCATGCTCCAGACAATCTGATACAGACGTCGGTGCCGCGGACGTCTTTTTTCGATCTTTGTCATGCCTGGATCTCCGAAGAGGCGCATAAGGATACGCCGCCCGCCATCCACGCCTCCGCGGACGTCCACGAGACGGCCTTTGTTTCAAATGGCGCGGCGATAGGCGAGCGGACCCGCATTGGGCCCTATGCCTTTATTGGGCCTGGCGTTCAAATCGGGCGCGACTGCGAAATCTCAGCCCATGTCAGCGTCCGCTACGCCCTCATCGGTGACCGCGTGCGCTTGCAGGCCGGCGCGCGGATTGGGGAGGATGGTTTCGGGGTCGTGCCAACGGCTTCCGGCGCCATGCATGTGGCCCATTATGGCCGAGCCATTTTACAGGATGGTGTTAGTATTGGCGCGAATAGCTGTGTCGATCGCGGCTTGATCCAAGATACAGTGGTCGGTGAGAACTCCAAGATCGATAATCTTTGCCATATCGGTCACAACACTATTGTGGGGCGCAATGTACTGATTGCAGCCTATGGCGGTATCTCCGGCTCGGTGATGATCGGTGATGGCGTCATGATGGGGGGCCGCGTTGGGATTGCGGACCACGTTTCGATTGGCGAGGGGGCACGCCTTGTCGCTGACTCCGGTGTGATGAAAGATATTCCACCCGGCCAGACGTGGGCTGGGTCTCCGGCGCAACCCGTGCTTGACTGGCATCGCCAAACGGCATGGCTCGCAAAGCAGGTTAGGTCGAGACGGGGCTAGGATAGATGTCAAAACCGCATGCCATGGCGGTGATTTCACCGGAGGCGACGATCTCCGATACGGCGGAGATCGGACCGTTTTGCGTGATCGGCCCTCAGGTTGAGCTTGGCGAGCACGTAAAACTCCACAATGGCGTGACAGTTGTTGGCCGTACCAAGCTGTCTGACGGCTGTGAAGTTTTCCCCGGCGCCGTGATCGGGAAAGCCCCCCAGATCCTTGGCTTTGAGGATAGCGAAGCGTCGCGCATTGAGATTGGCCCGCGCACGGTCATCCGGGAACATGTAACCATCCACCCCGGATCGATTGAGCATGGTGGACTGACCTCAGTCGGCGCCGATTGCTTGCTGATGATTGGGGTGCATATTGCCCATGATTGCCAAGTTGGTGACCGCTGCGTTTTCGCGAACAATGTGACCCTTGGCGGCCATGTACGGATTGGTGAACAAGTTTGGATGGGCGGGCTCGCGGCCGTCCACCAGTTCTGCCGGATCGGCCAGCATGCCTTCATCGGTGGGGGCGCTATCCTTGTGGATAATGTGATCCCTTATGGCTCAGTCATTGGAAACCATGCCTATCTGAGCGGGCTGAATATCGTTGGATTAAAGCGGCGCGGCTTCCCGCGGCAAACCATTTACGATCTGCGCGCCGCCTACCGCATGCTGTTTGCCGACGAGGGCACATTTGCCGAGCGCCTTTCGGACACAAAGTCCGCCTATGGAGACTGCTCCGAAGTGGCTGAAATTTTGGCCTTTATTGAGACGGACACAGGCCGCGCCCTGTGTATGCCACAATAGGGCATGCCATCGCCGATTGGTCTTATAGCGGGGCGCGGTGGTCTGCCTCTCAGCGTTGCGCAAGAGGCTGAGCGAAGCGGTCGTTCGGTCTTCGTCGTAAAATTGGAGGGCTTTGCGGAGCCCGGCCTGGACGCGTTTCCCGGGACACATGCGAGCATTGGCGAACTTGGGAAGACGCAAGCTGCCCTCCGCGAGGCGGGCTGCGAGGAGGTTGTGTTCGCCGGCAAGGTGGACCGCCCGGACATGGCCAAGTTGCGTATTGATGCGCGTGGTCAGGCCGCGCTCGGGACTCTGGTGCCGGCGGCCACGAAAGGTGATGACGGACTTCTGACGGCGCTTGTCGACTTGTTTGAACGGGACGGCTTCAAAATCATTGGTCCAGAGGGGGTGTCGAGCAGTTTTCTGGCGCCGTCCGGTTTAATGGTTGGGCTCGACCTTGCGGATCAAGTGCGCGCCGACTTTGTCAAAGCCTATGAAATAGCCGGCCTGATTGGGGGCGCCGATATCGGCCAGGGTGTGGTCGTGTGCCAGGGAGTCGTGCTCGCGGTTGAAGCGCAAGAGGGGACCGACGCCATGCTGGAGCGCGTCGCGACATTACCGCTCGCCGTACGTGGAGCGCCGGATCGGCGGCGCGGCGTCCTCGTCAAGCGAGCGCGGCCACAACAGGACCGCCGGATGGACTTACCCGCGATCGGCCCAGAGACGCTCAAAAATGCGGCGGCAGCCGGTCTTCTCGGGGTCGGCGTTGAAGCCGGCGCGGCTTTGATCGTCGACCGCGCAGGCACCGAAGCACTGGCCCGTGATCATCAGATGGTGCTCGCCGGTCTTGATCAAAAAGGCCAGTTTTGACACCGCCCTGCGACCTCTATTTCGTCTCGGCTGAAGCGTCCGGGGACGAGTTGGCCTATGAAACGATCGAGGCGCTTCGGGTGCTCGGGTTTGACGGGCAAGTCCGGGCAGCGGGTGACGCGCGCCTGGCGAAGATTGCAGACCGTGCCGATATCGACCTTTCGAGCCTCTCTGTCCTTGGTTTGACGGAAGGCCTATTAGCTTATCGGCGCGTCCGCCGTTTGGTGCGGGAGGTTGCCGCGGATATCCTGGAAGCGCGACCAAAACTCGTGGTCCTTGTTGATTCCTGGGGCTTTACCTTGCGCGTTGCGCAGACGATCCAGGCAGCGGCGCCCCATATTCGGTTGGTGAAACTCATCGGACCACAGGTCTGGGCAACGCGCCCTGGGCGGGCAAAAACACTCGCCGAAACCGTCGACCACCTATTGTGCATCCACGACTTCGAAGAGCCGTTCTATGAACCCCATGGTCTGAAGACGACCGTGATCGGTCATCCGGCTTTGCAGAGATTGGGGCGGGGCGATGCGGCAGAATTTCGCGCGCGATTTAATCTAGAGGCGGACGCGCCGCTTCTTGCGATTTTTCCGGGCAGCCGGGTTTCTGAGATCAATCGTATGGGCCCGGCGCTCCTCGAGACCGCCGTGCGGATGAAGCGGTATCACCCAGATCTCAATATCGTCTTCGCCCCGTCAAATCGCGTGGCGCAGACTCTCTCAAGCCTCCATGGGCAAAACGGCAATGGGATTGTCGTGATCGATGAGGCGCTGAAATTCGACCTGATGGCCGCCGCCGATCTAGCGATCGCCGTGTCGGGTACGGTCACGACGGAGATCGCGGCCCACGACACACCCGTCATCACGGGCTATCGCACGGGGACAATCACATTCCTCCTTGCGAAACACATCCTCATGAAAGCGCCGTTTATCAGCTTGGTGAACATGGCGGCTGGCGAGGGTGTGATGCCTGAACTGATACAGGATGGGTTCACCGCCGACGCACTCGTCACCGAGGTTGAGCGTCTCTTGCGGGACCCGAATGAGAGCGCACGCCGCGTGGCGGCGCAAAATGAGGCACTGTCCAAGATGGGGGCTGGCCAGCGCCTCGCCGCAGAAGTGGCCGCGAACGCCATTTTGTCTGATTACAAGGACGTTGTTCGTTAGCGCGGCGCGTCAAGACGGTTTTCAAGGCGGTTAAGCCGCTGACGAAGCGCTGCAAACTCTTCCTCAGTATCGGTGAGCTGCGGCGCGACACGCACAAGGTGCCGGCGCATGGAGCGCATCTCTGCGGATAGAATATCGACGATACCCGACACGCGTTCGAGCTCGGCGCGCAGGGCCGTCTCACGATCCAGGAAAGATGCTTTGTCGTCCATGTGGATAAACATGGCACAAAACCAGAACGTTTACAAGGCGAAATAATCGAAACTTCGCGTATTTTCTTCGACGTCCAAAATGCCGGGCAAGGGGCCCTGACGAGGCATCAATCTAGCCGTCTGCCACGCCGCAGCTGCGCAAGACTTCGCCGATGGCGCCCGCGCTGTTCGCAAGGGATACTTCGCCCTGTTCGAACGTGTTCAGCACCTCGTCCTCAATGCGGTATACGAGCTTTTGGCCGCTTGCCATTTGCTTTGCGAGGTCGATCGCGACGTCACCCGCAAATGCGCCGAGGTTTGGATTGCTTCTCACGCGCGACATGGCGACCCGTTGAGGTGTGTTTTTGTCGACGCGAAACGTAAACGGGAAGAGGCGGTCATTGGTGTTAATGACGATACCAACATCGAGCGCGAAGCTGAATTGGCCGTTCGAGAGGTCGCAATCCACGATCGCGATCGTGCTGAACGGGTCATTGCCGTTTGGCGTTATGTGAGAGGCTGTAACAGCTTCTTGATCCGTAAAAGGATCCCTCGTTTTTTCGACTTCCCAGGCAACGGCTTGACTGGCGAGGAATGCGGCGGCGGCAGCGCTCAAGGCGCTTCGAAGAATGTATGTCATAACAGCGCTATAGCGCGTGTTTTGTGACGCCAATATGACGTGTTCAGTGTCGCGAGATACGCGTTTGTCGTACCCGCGCGAAACGTGTGTTACCGCCTTCTAAGCGCTGCTACCCCACACTTCCTTCCAGGCTCACCTCAAGCAGCTTCTGCGCTTCGACGGCGAACTCCATGGGAATTGTTCCTTTATTGTTTATTCAAAAAGGCCCTGCATTTGCAGGGCCTTGAGAATACATTGAGTTTCTCAGTTTATCGATGCATCTAACCGAGAAAAATCAATATCTTCGCACTCAGTCATCTTGACGCTCAATCACGCCCGGCTGCGGATCGCACCTCAATGGATCGGTTGGTGTCGGTTCGCACTCCGGCCCGGATCCTCCACCGCAGCCTGGATAGCTTGGAATAATTTTGCAGATGTCGACAAAGCTGCTTTCCGTTTGATCTGGTGCATCAGTAGAGGGTGAGGACAACATTGCTGAGGCACTCAGTCCGAAAAGCGCAACCATCGGAATATAGAGGCTATTCATTTTCATGATCAGTCCTTGTTGAAGCTGCCACCCCCCCCGCAGCACAGCGGAGAACGGATGCGCGCACAACTTAAAAGGCGTTAACTGATCGATTTCGCGTAATGGGTAGAACCGAACTGGAAATGCACCGGACTTCGGCCTACCCCACACTTCCTTCGAGGCTGACTTCCAGCAGTTTTTGCGCCTCGACGGCAAACTCCATGGGCAGTTCTTGCAACACTTCACGGACGAACCCGTTGACGAGCAGGGCGACCGCCTCTTCCTCGCCGAGGCCGCGCTGGCGGGCATAGAAGAGCTGGTCCTCTGAGAGCTTCGTCGTCGTTGCCTCGTGTTCGAGCTGCGCATCGGCGCGGCGGTTCTCGACATAGGGCACGGTGTGGGCGCCGCACCGGGTGCCAATCAGCAGCGAGTCACACTGGGTGAAATTCCGCGCTTTTTCAGCCTTCCTGTTGACTGAGACAAGGCCGCGATAGGTCGAGTTTGATTTTCCAGCCGAGATCCCCTTGGAGATGATGCGCGATTTCGTGCGCGCGCCGAGGTGGATCATTTTGGTGCCGGTATCGGCTTGTTGGCGGCCATTCGTGACGGCGATCGAGTAGAATTCGCCGACGCTGTCATCACCGCGCAAAATACAGGACGGGTACTTCCACGTGATGGCGGAGCCTGTCTCAACCTGCGTCCAGGAAATCTTTGCCCGCGCCCCGCGGCAGTCGCCGCGCTTCGTGACGAAGTTATAGACCCCGCCATTGCCCTCTTCGTCGCCCGGCCACCAATTCTGCACCGTGGAGTATTTGATCTCGGCGTCCTCAAGCGCCACGAGTTCGACGACCGCCGCATGGAGCTGGTTCTCATCGCGCATCGGGGCCGTGCAGCCTTCGAGATAGGAGACGTAGGAGCCTTTATCCGCGATGATCAATGTTCGCTCGAACTGACCAGTACCCTGGGCATTCATTCGAAAATAGGTGGAGAGCTCCATGGGGCAGCGCACGCCCGGCGGGATGTAGACAAAGGTGCCATCGGAGAAGACGGCTGAATTAAGCGTCGCAAAAAAATTGTCCGATTGGGGGACGACCGACCCCAGATACTCTCGCACCAAGTCCGGATACTCCTGAACGGCTTCCGAAATAGACATGAAAATCACGCCGGCTTTCTTCAACTCATTCTGGAACGTCGTCGCAACGGAAACGGAGTCGAAAACGGCGTCGACGGCGACGCGCGGTGTCTCGCGCGCTTCGGCTGCCGTTTCGGCTGCCCCCTCAACGCCGAGCAGCACTTCGGCCTCTTTTAGGGGGATGCCAAGCTTGGCGAAGTCATCAAGGATCTCCTGCGGGACATCGTCGATCGACTCATATTTCGACCCGCCCTTGGGCGCGGCATAATAATAGGCGTCTTGGTAGTCGATCTCAGGATAGCGCACCATCGCCCAGCGCGGCTCGTCCATGGTGAGCCAGCGCTCATAGGCCTTTAGCCGCCACTCCAGCATCCAGCCCGGCTCACCCTTTTTCTCGGAAATGAAACGGACGATATCTTCGCTGAGGCCCTTCGGCGCGAATTCTTGTTCGATGTCTGTGGTAAAGCCAGCGGTATAGTTCTTTGCTTCGAGTGCCTTGGCGGCATCCACCGTGCCGCTATCGATGCCGTCTTTTACGACGACTTCGGTGCAGTCTTCGTCATGCTCATCCACACCGCTGCAACAATCCATCTCAAGCACTCCCTACACGATCCAAGCGCGCGCTGGCCGCGATCCAAGCTGTCGCCAGGGCATCAAAATCACCTGGCTGCGTTGACCATCCAAAACTGGTGCGGATTGCGGCCGATGCAAGCGCGTCACTTGCGCCCATGGCGGATAATACGCCGGACCGCGAAACCTTACCAGAGGAACAGGCCGCCCCTGCGCTGATGCAAATGCCAGCAAGGTCCAGCGCCATCACCTGGGTCTCGCTCGCAAAGCCCTCAAAAGCAAAGCACGACGTGTTCGATAGGCGCGGCGCATCTTGTCCGAAAATGTGCGCGCCGGCGGCTATGAGCCTTGTTTCCATGCGGTCCCGGTGTGCTGACAACGCCTGAAACCCAGAGAGCGCAGCCTCGCTGGCTTCCGCCGCGGCCCCAAAGCCTGCAATGCCGGCGAGGTTTTCCGTCCCGGACCGGAGGCTCCGTTCCTGTCCGCCGCCAAGTTGTAATGGCTTGAGCGGCGCGCCGGGTCGAACCCACAGAGCACCAACGCCCGCCGGACCGCCGCATTTGTGCGCTGAGAGTGCCAGGTAATCGACGCCGAGCAGCGTGACATTAACCGGAATCTTCCCGAGCGCTTGGACCCCGTCGCAGTGGATGAGGCCGCCATGGGCACGCATCATCGCGCCGGCCTCGGCGACAGGCTGAATGACGCCCGTTTCATTGTTCGCCAGCATGAGCGCGAGGAGAGGCATGCCGCGATCAGCATCATGGGCGTCTAGGGCTGCTGAAAGCGCCGCGAGATCGATCAAACCATCTGGCGTTGCCGGAATGGATACGGTGTCAACGCCGGCAAGGGCCGCATGGTCGCGCACGGCGGCATGCTCTAGCCCGCTCAGGAAAAGCGTACACTTGTGGCCCAATTGGCGGGCGGCCCCCATCAGGGCGAGCGCGTTCGCTTCGGTGCCGCCACTCGTGAAGACGATATCTTTCGCGGCGCCGCCAATGGCGCGCCCGACTTGTTGGCGCGCGGTCTCGAGGGTTCGCCGCGCCGCACGGCCAGCCGCATGCACCGATGAAGGATTGGCGCCGAGGTCTAGCGCCGCGAGCATGGCGCTGCGCGCTTCAGGCCGCAGGGGCGAGGTCGCATTATGGTCGGCGTAAATCATCGCCGCTCATGTAGGCGATCACGTTCGATTTGCCCAGATCATCGCGCGACTGAACAAAAACTTGCATATTCGTTAGCATTTCGCCTATGCCGCGTCTTTCTTTAAAGTTGCGCAGAACGCGCCAGACACAGGTGATCCGATGGCAGAGTTGATCATTCCGGGACCGGCAGGACGAATTGAAGCCCGCTACACAGAGCCGCCAATCGAAGGGGCTCCGTTGGCGCTTATCCTACACGCGCATCCGCGGGCAGGCGGCACCATGCAGGACCCCGTCGCGATTACGCTCTATCAGATGTTCGAAAAGCGCGGCTTTGGCGTTCTGCGATACAATTCGCGTGGCGTCGGCCGGTCGCAAGGCCAGTACGATGCCGGCGTTGGCGAGCTTTCCGATGCAGCCTTTGTACTCGATTATATAGAGAACCTCTCGGAGAGCCCACGCTATGTCTGGGTTGCGGGCTACTCATTCGGTGCTTGGATTACGCTCCAGCTCCTTATGCGACGCCCCGAAATCGATGGCTTCCTCGCCCTGTCGCCGCCAGCAAACCATTACGACCTGTCTTTCCTGGCCCCATGCCCGGCCTCGGGGCTCATTCTGTGCGGCGACAATGACCAAGTCTGCTCGCCGCAGGATATCGAGCGGGCCCTGTCGAAGGTCCGTGTCCAGAGTGGAGAAGTGATCGAACGCGGTGTGATTAACGGTGCAAACCATTTCTACCAGGGCAAGCTGGAAGAAATGGAAGACGCCTGCGCCACCTATCTCGATCGCCGTTTGCAGGAAGCCGAAGACAAGCTCCGCCTCGAGGCTGAAGAGGAAAGCTAGACTGCTGGCGCGCCTTTTCTCTTTGCAAAATCCTGTTTCCACGCCATATGGCCGCCATGCTCACACTGACTGACTTGCATGCGACCGTTGGCGATGGCGACGAGGCGCGGGAAATTCTCAAAGGCCTAAGCCTCACGGTCCCGGCTGGCGAAGTTCACGCCATTATGGGGCCCAACGGGGCCGGCAAGTCGACCCTATCGTATCTCCTCACAGGAAAAGACGGATACACCGTTACCGAGGGGACAGCCGATCTCGAGGGTGAAGATCTTCTGGAGATGGATCCCGAAGAACGCGCCTCGAAGGGCTTGTTCCTGAGTTTCCAGTACCCGGTCGAAATTCCGGGCGTTCCGGTCATGACGTTTGTCCGCACCGCGATGAACGCCCAACGCAAGGCGCGCGAGGAAGAGGAAATCTCGGCGCCGGACTTCATCAAAAAAGCCCGCGAGATCGGGGACCGCCTCAACCTCACCACGGACATGCTGAAGCGGCCACTGAACGTTGGCTTCTCAGGCGGCGAAAAGAAACGCCTTGAGATCTTCCAGATGTTGATGATGGAGCCGCGGTTCTTGGTGCTCGATGAGACAGATTCCGGGCTCGATATTGATGCGCTCAAAACCGTGGCGGCGGGTGTCAATACACTCCGCTCGGAAGACCGCGGCATGCTCGTGATCACCCACTATCAGCGCCTCCTTGATCATATTCGTCCGGACAAGGTGCACATCCTTGCCGATGGCCGCATCGTGACGACCGGTGGACCGGAGCTCGCCGAACGCCTCGAAAAAGAGGGATATGACGGCATCCTCGGCGAAGCCGCCTAACTTATGCGGGCGACATGACCGAGCTGAAATCCCTGATCAAAGACCCCACGGCGGCCGAGCTTGAACTCGTCGCGCTTTATGGGGCTCTCCCGGAAGATACGCGCCGTGAACGCGCTTTTAAGGCGTTCGCCTGGAACGGTCTGCCTCATCGGCGGATGGAAGCGTTTAAATGGACCGACTTCCGCCGCGCGCTGCCGGAATTGAAGGATGGTCCAGGCGCCTCTGAAGATCCTTTCGCCGGCATTGAAGGACCCTGGATTGTCTTTCGCAATGGACGGGCCGACGGTCTCAACGATCTGCCGGAAGGGCTTCGCGCATTTCGCAAAGATGAAGCGCAAGCTTTTGCAGCCGCAGAGGACCTTCCGCTCGGCGCGCTCACGGCAGCATTGGTGGATGAGACGATCCTGATCGAGGTGACCGAACAGATCGAGAAACCGCTCCGGCTCATCTTTGCGTCGTCCGGCGACGCTGAGTTTGCGCGCATTGCCTTTGTCGTCAGACGCGATGCGTCACTCACAGTGATGGAGAGCCATCTCGGCGGCGCAGGCTTGAACGGCGCGCTCCTCTCTTACGGGTTGCAGGCGGGGGCTAAAATCAACCGGACGCTCGTTCAGCCCGGCGGCGACGCGGCCTATGCAGTGACGGCTGAGGTTTTTCTGGACCAAGATGCTGAGTTCACGCAAACCGCGCTTGCCTTCGGTGGTCACGTGGCGCGGGTTGAGACGCGGCTCGTGCATCAAGAAACAGGCTCGCGGGCGGAAATCAATGGCGCCTATCTGGCCGCAAAGGGCCGGCATATCGACTTCACAAGCCATATCCGGCATGGCGCCCGGGCGTGTGAAACGGTCCAGCGCACAAAGGGCGCAGTCCTCGACGGCGGCACGGGCGTGTTCCAGGGCAAATTCCATGTGCCGAAAA
>JBCAWP010000007.1:0-22562 GCA_038534535.1 Pseudomonadota bacterium | reverse complement strand
CTGATCTCGTCAGTGACGCAAGCGCTAGGATCCGAGTTTCAGAACACTGTCACAATTCCACCGGCATCGCCTGCCGTTTTGGGTGAAACAAAAAATTGGTGCGGCCGAGACGCACCAAAGTCAATGTCTCTGGATTGGGCTTGCAGCATCTCGATGTCTCTTACTCCCCAACAATTACTGAGCTTATATCGCTTCTCTTGTTTCCCGGTGTTGCATAGTGTTTCTCAAGTGCGCACAATGGTTGGGGGACCAATTGGGGGGCTAGAAATCAATGAAGCTTACGACACGGCAGATCAAATCCCTCGATTCCGGCAAATATCAGGACGGAAACGGCCTTGCGCTGCACAAACGTGACCAGAACCGAGGCAAGTGGATCTTTCGGTTCTCTCTAAACGGGAAGCGATCCGAAATGGGTCTGGGCCCTTGGCCCAACGTTTCCCTCGCCGATGCCCGGCAGAAAGCGAGCGAAGCAAGAGACCTTGTCCGGCAAGGCGCAAACCCAATCGCTGAGCGAAAATCCGCAGCCTTTCGGCAACGAGGCGTCCCAACACTAAAGGAGTGCATCTATGCAGCCTATGAGGCGCGCAAAGCATCGCTGCGCGGCGAAGGGAAGTCTGGCCGCTGGCTTTCGCCTCTAGAGCTCCATGTCATCCCTGTGATTGGCGAGTTGCCAGTTACAGAAGTGGACCAGAACGCGGTGGCGAGCGCATTGCGGCCGATCTGGCGAAGCAAGTACCCAACAGCGGATAAAGCCGCCAGCCGGACCAACACCGCCCTTGAGTACGCTGTCGCGCAAGGTCACGATGTAAATCTCAATGCAGTGAAAATGGCGCGCATCCTATTGGGCGATCCGGGACACAAGGTTCGGCACCACCCTGCAATGCCGTGGCAAGAGCTGCCAGCATTCTATCAGTCCCTTGGCGCTGGCAGCGCAGTTCGACGTGTCTTGGCATTCATGATCCTAACGGGTGGCGGCGCCAGGACCGCGCCGGTCCGACTTGCCCGTTATGACGAAATCCACGGCGAGCAATGGATGATCCCAGCCGAAAAGATGAAAGGTCGAGAAGGTCAGTCTCAGGATTTTCGAATTCCGCTGAATGAGCCTGCGCTTGAGCTTATGGAAACCTGTCGCCGACTAACCGGCGGCGAATGGCTTTTCCCCGGACCGCGCGGGAAGCCGATTACGGATGTAAACACGTCTGCCTTTATGCGCGACGCCGGCCTGCCATTTCATCCTCACGGATTCCGATCCTCATTCCGAGACTGGATGGCACATATCGAGGTGCCGTTTGAAACTGCTGAGACAGCAATTGCTCATCGCATCGGGAACAAGGTCACACGGGCCTATTTGCGCGACGACTATTGGGAGCAACGAAAGGTGATCATGAACCGCTGGGGCAATCATCTTTTAGGAAAGGGATCTGCAAAGCTGATAGATCTACAAAGGACCCAATAGGTAGCACACTGCAGCGAGCACCTAATTTTGCTTTTCATAGATAAGGGCAGGATTTCCAGCGCACTGCCGCCAACAAACTTCATTGCAGCAAAATGCGCTTAAGCGACAATTGCGACAAGCCCTGTCTTTGTCTGGATAGGGCGACAAGGGCGACAAACCACAAATAGCGCCTCAACATATTGTTTTGTTTTGGTTTTATTGTCGCCAAATATTATGCGACGTGAGGGCGACACTTTCACCCAAAACGATCAATGCTCTGATTATATTATGTATTTTTGTCGCCCTACCCGTTTGTCGGACCGTCCAGTTTTTACGCAGATTTTTGGTAGGTTTTGGCAGTAGCCCATTGGCATGCTCTCCGTCATCTAACCCGTGGCAATTTTTGTACTCTGTTGAGCAAGCTCTGAGAGTGTTTCGCCTGCCAGCGAACTTTGTCCCTTGCCCAAAAAAGCTTCGAAGTAGAGGCGTACACGCTCTATATTTCTTACGAGCGGTGACTTCTGAAGCAAGCGAACCCCGTGCTTGCTTGCCTGGATTTCAAGCTCCGTGCCTTCGCAATCATAGATAAAATGAGGTTCGTCCACGTACCACGGTTCCAAATACGTTTCTAAAGCTCCAATGGAATTGAAGACCATTAGATCTCCAGGAGTGTCTGGCTGGCTACTTTCGTTCACAATGATTGGCGGTTTCATTAAAAGCGCGCTCCCGTCGGCTTCCTCACTTCGAATATAGCACCAGATGGGGGATCCAGTGTTTGGTTGCGGACCGATCAGACTGAATGTGACCAACACCCCAATGTTCATCAAAAAAGTGGATGTGGTCGTTCTTTCCCGATTTCATCAATTTGAGCGCCTCCTCGAACATTTCCAGTCCGTCAGCGTCTATGGTGATCTCCAGCTCAAACTGTTCGCTATTTGCAGGAACCGGCACCAGTTTAAGTTCAATCATGCTCACTCCTTTGGGTCGCCAATACCTGTCCATTTCCGTCAACTGCTAGTCTGCGCGTCACTCAACGAGATTTTCGTCCCAAATCGACCAAGACAATTTATGATCAGGACGCTCAGGGTCATCCACTGGCATAATCCACCATGAACAGAATTCCGGGTGATCATGCACATCAAACTCGTCTTCATTCGAAAACATCAACGTCAATCTATCGGGCCTTCGGATACTCAGCCCGACAATGGTTTCTCTGAGAAGTCTTGAAACCTGTTGTGCCGCTTCATCGCCGTAAATGTCGAAGGTGTAATCGACTTTGCCATCCGAAGATCGGTGCGAGAAGGCGCTCGCAATGTTCAAAAGATTCCAACCATTGTTGAAAAACAACATCACATGGTACTTGTCGAGGGTGACTCGGTCCAACTCCCATCCGATGAGCGGTTCAAAGTCCTGTGTCGAGTGAAACTGTGAAACCAAGCGACGCCTCCAATTGAACAGATTTAGTGTAGTAAGCGCCTTTATTGGTTGCGCGGCTGGTTTCCCACGTGAGGATATTTGTCGGAGAGTGTTGGACGACGAAGTGAAGCGGATCCCTGGGGAAGCTAGATTGTTTCCAATCGCTTGCTTCTTGTAAGTTATGCTGTGGCTGATTTAGAGCTTTGTTCGGCAAGGGCCGAGAGAGATAGACTGTCGGACTTCGGCCCAATGTCTCCTAGAAAAGCGATGAAGCACATCCGAGCAAGCTCTGCCTCTTGGACTTTAGGCTCTCTTGGTCGGATCCGCAGTTTGCCCCCATCGACCCACATCTCAAGCTCCGCTCCTTCACTGTCATAAACGAAGTGTGCTTCTTCGATATACCACGGTTCGAAATGTAGCTCTGCGGCGGCGATAGAGTTGAATACCGTGACATCGCCGGGGACCGAGGGATTGCTGCTCTCATTGACTACGATTGGTGGTTTCATCAGAAGCGATCCCTAAATCTTTCAGGCGGCTCTCCCCGTCGCGGTTGTCTAGTGTCCCAGGGTCGGTGCCGACCAATGCCTTGTCCGTGGGCGGGTTGTCCGGTCTCCGGGTCGATCCTGCCTCTTCTATGGTAGTGTGGGAACCTGCCGGTTGGGTGTCCAGTTCTGTTTCCGAAAAAAGCTATACGCAAATCGTTGCTAACTTTCCATTCCTTTCCCTTGATCGCGAAGTTCGCGGCTCTACAAACCCCGGGCGCACCAACATAGAATGAACCGGCAAAAATTGCCACCTCGCCTAAGGCATCATTCGCTTTCCGTATGTTTGTTTGGAGTTGCTCCTCGCCCCTGGGGCGGCGACGCCATTCGCTTGTCGTATTTTTATCGTTGATGTCATAAGAAGGCCCAGGGCGGCTCCAGTTCCATACCTGCAAACCTTCGGGATCGATTAGATTTAGTGGGTCCTGTAGCACGTAACCATAAACCGATTGCCCGGCCGCGATCCCTAGCGGATCGGCTTCGATATAGCGACCGGTGCTTGGATCGTAGTCACGATGCCAATTTTGCGAAAGGCCAGAGCCGGCTTCTGCCCACTGCCCTGGTAGCCGCAGATCATTTGAGTTGGCACTTCCAGAAATGTGCACCACATCGCCCCAAGGCGTGATCTCGCCACGCCAAATCACACTTCCGGTGCCATCTGTGAACAAGAGTGGCTGTCCCAAATGACCGGTTTGGACAAAGGTCGGTGTTCCTAGCGCATCGAAGCTTGCGATCAGCATGCCGTCGAGCCAGACATACTCACGGATGACACTGCCAGAGGCATCATACTCGCCAAGCAATGTTCCATCCGGATTGAACACGAAATGCATTGTTCCGCCGGCATCCGTCCGAAGGACGCGTCGTTCGAATGCGTCATAGGCGTAGGTTGCTGTGATCGTGCTGCCGTTCTGCACAGACGCGAGGCGACCATCTTGGCCGTAGCTGTAAAGGAATGTACCTACACCTGTACGCACATCGGTCAGCAAATCGCCATTGGCCTCATAGAGAAAGTCGCGCAAGGGGTTCGAAGCCCCGTCCTCGACATCGAGCAACCGATTGTTCGACGACGCGTAGAGATATGTCTCAGTTTCTGAAGGCGCGCCTGAGAAGTGCTCGGTCTCAGTAAGCCGATTGCCAACCCCGTCATAGGTCCAGTCAAAGTCACCCCAGAGGCCCGTCGCGGTCTCTATCCGGCCATCATCGGTATAGGTGAAAGACGCGGCGGCAGTCGGATCAACCGTATCCATAATCCAAGCGACCCGGCCAGTATTGTTGCGGGTGTAGCTTTTTTCTAGCAACGCGGTCCCACCACTCGAAAGCGAGATATAGCCGAGCCTATAGGAGGCATCATAAGTGTATTCAGCGTCAGTCCCATTCGCCAGCGAATAGGAGTCAATCGGTCCATAGGCGGTCCACTGAATTGAGGACGCCACCGCTTCCATTGTGGCCGATGAGCTCGCTTTGGTTGAAACGCTGGTGATGCGCCCTCGCGTGTCATTGGTGTAGTGGAGCTCTCGCCCACTTGGGAGCACAACGGTTTCGAGAATACCGGCTGCGCTATAGCCATATTGGGTGAGATAGGTCTGCGTCCCGACGCTCAGGGTTTCGGTGAGCAGGCGCCCATGCGCGTCATAACTGTAAGCGTGATCGACCGTCGCGCCATTGATGCTGGTGAGACGTCCCTTGCCTGCATTTCCAGCGGACGTGCTGTCATAGCTATACGAGAAATTGAGCGATGCGTCAGCGGGATACGTTTCGGATATGACGCGACTGCCACTGTCATAGGCGTAGTTGACCTCACGGCCAGATGCATCGACGACTTTGGTGATATTGCCAGCAGCGTCATACCAAAAATCGGTGATCCCAGTATCTGGGCTGACCTCACGGATGACATCACCGAAGCCGTTTCGCACGAAGCTGGTCTGGTAGCTGTTGGCGTCAGTAAAGGCGGTAAGCTCATCATTATCATTCCAGGCCGTTCCAACCACGTCTGCCTCTGGATCTGTAACGGAGATGACCCGGTCCAACGCATCGAAGGCGCTCAACCATGAGCGACCAGCACCATCCTGAACGCTGGTTTGGCGGTCAGCTCGGTCATAGGCATAAGACACCGTATCGCCGGCGCCCCCAAGCATGCTGCGCAAGCGCCCGAGCTCGTCATAGCCGTACGTCGAACTCAGCTGCGCGAATGATCCCGAACCTGAGACGGTGCGCGTGAGCATATTGCCCATATTGTCATAGGTGTAGGAGACGCTCTCGCCTTCGCTCGAGCTCGAAGCGGTAACCCATCCGGCGTCATTATAGGTATAAGTTACCCATCCGCCCGTCGGGAAATCCGTCCGCGTTAGATGGCCGGCATCATCATATGTGAGCGTTGTTGTCTCACCGCCAGCATTGACCGATGAGAGCCAACCACGGGGCGTGTAACTGAGGGTCGTCACCAAGCCGTTGGCATCTGTGAACCCGAGGGGTTGGCCATTGCCGTTTACGGAAGTGATGGTGGTTGTGTGCCCGTTCGTATCGGTCACGCTAGCGAGAAATCCGGAGCTGTCATACGTGAAGGATGTTGTGTCGCCAGCGCCTGGAAGCGGACCGTCAATAGAGCTCAATAGGCCGTTGGCTTGCCAGGTATACACCCAAACACGCTGCGATCCCGCCGTGCTGTACGGAACGGTGTGAGAGGTCGTATCCGTTAGCGTAAGTGTCTGAAGATTTGCATTGCTGTCATAAGCGAAGCCTGTCCGGAGGCCGCCGCGTTCAATCTGGGTGGGTTTGCGGATCGCGCTGTCCCAGGTGAAAGTTGTTGTCGCCGCTGCACCACTGCCAACGCCCTCAGTAATTGAGTTCGGCAATCCTGTTGCCGTGTTTGGAGAGATCGACGTTGTCTGACCCTCGCGATCAACAGTCTGCGTAAGCTGACCACTAGAATTGTAGCTGTGCGATTTGGCCGATGCCAAACACTGCGATGAAGCCACACCATCGACCGTCGCAAGCTTCCTCAAGCCCCGATAGCGGGTGTAGTTGTAAACAGTCTCTTTGCCGAGCGGGTTGGTGACCGTAACGCTGTCAGCCAACTCATTGTTCACCACAGTGTAGGACCTTGTTCCGTTTGGCCCTTCGCTAGATTCTGCTCGAAAATTGTTGCCGTAAGTCCAGGTGCTGGTTTGGATACCGCGCTCATCGATCAGGCCGGTCATGTACCCGCGCCAGTTGCCATTCTGATAGAGGTACTGGCGCCTAGGGTTGTCGTTGTCTGTGCCGGGCGTGTCGTCCGGCATGATTACTTCTTCAATGTTATGAATACCGGTGACGTATGAGAGCCAATTGTGAACCTTGTGCGTATACTTGAAAACGTTGCCATCGGGGTCGGTAGCCGACTCCAGGCGCCGATTGCTGTCGTAGGTGAAAGTGATGGTGTTACTGAAGCTGTCGGTGACATCATCCAAAGTCCCGGCAGTGCCATAGTTAAAGGTTATCGAGTAGCCATCTGGCCAGCTGTCTTCGACCAATTTGGGGCCAGGCTGCCCAGAACCCGGGAACTGGAAAGTCTGGATGCGCCCGTTTGGATGGTGCAGTTCGAGCTCGGTGGAGCTGTTCTCAATCAGTTTGAATTGGACGTCGTCTCGGTCATGATTTTCTTTTGACACCCAAGTTGGGTAGCCCGACCAAGGCCTGCTGGGCGGCAACCAGTTGTTTTGGGTCTGCATGAACCGCATGATCCGGCCGTTTTCGAGGACAATATTGAAGTGCCCCTTCCACCCATGCCGAACTCCATTGACCTGAGGGTGAAAGTTGGATGACCAATTGCTTCCAAGCGCGGATGCGGCCATACCAATGCTGCGATAGGTCCTCGTGAAATGGAGCCGTCCGTCGCCAGCAGAGAAATCTGTTTCGATTTGAATTTTCGTGCCGGAACTTACATCGATCGGATTGCCAAAAGCGTTTGCAGGTGAACCGCCCGCACTTGCGTTGCATGTTCCAACGCCATCTGACTCTTCGGCCTTACCACACCCACGATGATCGCCTGTTGGGGCTTCTCCCGATGGGCAGCGTAAGAAGGCGCTTCCGTCAGTTCCCCAATAGCCCGACCCGCCATTGTCGTACTTACACCAGACGGCTTTGATGCCACCAACGTCATTGTAGGTGGTTGAGAATATGGTCGGGATCAGACCACTGTTAGCTGGCTGACTTTGATGCGATTCAATACAGGCGCCATGAGGATCTGAGTAAAACCCGCCCTCATTTGTCGCCTCAAAAATGTTTCCGCCTGTTTGAGCGAGCACGCCGTGATATGCGGCAAACACAAAAACAAATATTGCTAGAATGTACCTGGTCATAAGTGCCCCCTAGAAGCCGAAATCGCGTTTCACACGAATTTCTGAGAGGGTAACGCTCAGCAAACATCAATTGTAAGTAGGATTTTTTTAAATTTTTTATGAAGCACTAAACCCTGGGTAATGTTCAGCGTGACTCGTTGAGCTGGGCCTTGAAAAGCCGGAAATTTTCCAATTGGGAGCTAAAGTGATTGTGAAACTCGATCATGGGTTCCGAAGCGAGTGGAGCTCAAATCTGCTTAGCGGGTGGCAATAATGAATGAAGTTCCTCACGAGACGATCGAACGTGGGTTTCGACGCCTGGTTATACTGAAGTGCCCGGAAGGAACGTTCACTTGCCGTTTCCAATTCAAGAACAGAAGCGGTGATTGGAGTGGGCTTGGACCAGTTATGGGCTTCTATGATTCAGCCGAAACGGCCAAACGGGAAGCGCGCGCACGCAAATGGTGGTTGCGAGGGCCCGACGATGACCCTGAGGTCATTCAGATTGGTAAGTTCAAAGCTCTTAGGAACGAATATTTTTCCATATCGATCGTCTGCGATGATTGTGCTTTCGTGCCTATAGTAGACTTCGAGTTCCGCTCGATGTGTGGCGAAGTCCGACAAATTAAGTTGGCGGCCGAAGGCGTTTCCGATGTTGACAGAGAAGAACTATCTCAAGCCCTGCTCAACGCCGAGTGCCATGTTTTATTGTCGAGTGAGCACCTTAGTCTGAGCCCTTCAGACCAGCTTCAAGACTGGGTTGTCCGGATCGCGTTGAGAGAGCAGGAAGGTTTTGTCGCTGAGCTAATCGGGGATGGGACGTACAGTGAGCTTCCGTGATGTGTAAAGCCTGATCTTGCGCGATACCAGCTCATTCAATTTGGTTTCAGGGATAAGCGAGTCTGCTAAACCTGCTAATCCGCTAAAATCACAGTACACTTCTGTATATATTGTATTTTTTATTAGCTCAGCCGTTGCTAAGGCATGCTAAAGCCAATAAGGAGCCGATTGCCAATAGCCGTGGTTGCTAAAGCCGCATTGGCGACACTCAACCTTTTCCCAATCCCCGTTTTTGCCCTGTATTTTCGGGGCGGGTAAAAGCCCCTTCCCAAACACTGTTGGCGCCGGGTTCGCAAGAAACTGGCTGAACGCTTCAACATCTTTGCTCAATCAAAACTCTTGCGCTAAACTGTCGTTGGATAATCTGTTCACAACCTTAGCACGACGCCACCGACAACCCTGGTTTAAGTTGACATGCACCTTTACACTATGCTGTGAACATTTGTATGCGCTAAAAAGTGGTGGTTTACGTGTTCAATAAAATCGGTCTCATATCCTTAGTCACAACTTTCGCTTTACATGGTATGGCTACCGCGGCGACCTTCAGCTACGTAGGGTACGTCGATGCGCCACGCTCTATCGGAGGTGATAAGGAGCGAACAACGTTCTCCGGTACAGTAGAGCTCGAGGTGCCACCACCATTCACCGGGCAAAGAACTGATGGAGCACCAGACGAGTTTTCGGATACTCCAATTGGCCCCATCACTTACACCGAATCTAACGTGATAGATTCTACTTTTAACTTGTACGATGACAGTTCGGATCTGATTTTAACATCGTTTATTCTCTCCGGTGAACAGGACGGTTATTTTAGGGGAGAGGACGACTTTCAGTGGCTGTTTGCCGATCGCGATAACCCGGTGCCGGGTTATCGGAGTTTGGACGATTACTTTGATGGCTTTACGTTACCCTTAGTAAGAGTGCTATTCGGGATAGGCGACGATTTTGAGTTTAGAGACCTAAGTGACACACCGAGTTATGCACAAGGTTCTGTAACGTTCACTCCTGTTGCTGAGGTGCCTTTACCCGCTGCAGCTTGGTTCTTTCTGACAGCCTTACTAGGCGCTGGATGGTGGCGTCGACGCGTTCACGTGGCGGGAAGCTAACCCGACCTGCCGGGCGTGGCCACTTATCCGTTCAATTGAGGTGTTCAGCGCCGCACTTCAGTCTTGCCGAAGGCGGTAAATATGTTTCGTCGGACGACACAGCTGGGGTCTGCTCAAATCTGAGGGCTCTGTTTTTCATAGAGAAATCATTTTCGTAGTCTCTGAAAATGTGGTGCACCCCAGATTCGGCCGGACGCCAACCGCACACAAAGGTGAACAGTTGTGTCACTATCGGCACGACTGAGAGGGCTCAATTTCGAACAGATCCATAGATTCAAAGGGTCGCGTTTCAAACGCGATCCTTGCCTCACCCTGCTCTTATGGGCCCTCGCGCGCGTAGAGACCCCAAATTAGTCTTCCTGATCGCGCACGTGTATGGACTGCAAAAAAGCGGATCTTGGCTGAGTGACTTAAGTCGCCCTAAGTGGGAGGCTCGACTCACCAACGCGATCACTCTAATTTTTGGAGGACAATCTCCAGGGGACATATCGTGTCACTTCCCCAGATAAAAACGCTTCGACTTAACCTTCGACGGTTTGCACAACACGATGCAGATGCGTTTGCCAAAATGAACGCTGACCCAGACGTTATGGCCGATTTGGGAGGGCCTCTGGATCGCCCCGCGAGCGACGCAAAGCTAGAGCGGTACATAAGCGCCTTTTCAGAATTCGGTTATGGTCGTTGGGTTATCGAAAACGTAGATAGCGTCTTTCTGGGGTATGCAGGAATAATGCACAGACCCGGAGATCACCCCCTCGGCGCGCACGATGAGATAGGATGGCGACTGCGCCGTGACGCATGGGGTTTTGGATACGCGACAGAAGCGGCTCACGCAGCGTTGCAAGATGGGTTTGAGCGATCTGGGCTAACCAGGGTTTTCTCTTATACCGCCGCCGACAATGATCGGTCTAAAGCGGTTATGAGGCGTCTGGGCCTACGTCGTGAACCATCACTGGATTTCTCCGCCGAATATGACCCTGGAGGCATTTGGAACGGGCTCGTATGGATTGCTGAGGAAGCAAGACCGAACGCCAATGAACCGTGCTCAAAGCGTAAGTGAACCGCAATCAGGACTTTGTAGGAGATAGGCTGATGTTAGTGCGCGACGCAATTACGGCCGACGTAGAAGGGGTCGTAGATTTGCTCGAGAACAAACGGCTGGAACTTGAGGCGTGGGAGCCCCGGTTTTGGCGAAAATCATCGAGCTCGACTGACATAAGCAAGGCCTTCCTGAGCGCGCTGATCGAAGATGAGCATTCAACATTGCTTGTGGCAGAAGTTTATGGATCGATTGTGGGGTGCCTCCAGTTCAAACCAACTTTTGTGCCCCCGGTCTATGACCCAAGCGGAACGACTTGGATGGTTGACGACTTCGTAGTGTCCGACGGAGACTGGTCTGGCGTGGGTGCAGCCCTGCTCAAAGAGCTACGCGTGAGAACGATCGATAAGAGTGACGGCCAGTTGGTTTTCCCGGTGCCGGTAAAGGACACAGAAGCGCGCAAATTCTTCGAAGAAAACGGATTGAACCAAACCACCACGTGGTGGACCGCTTCAAGCTAAGGGCATCTTTGGGTATCCAAAATTTGTCCCACGAAGGTTGCTGAAGCAAGAGGCAGCATGCGCCCTAAAAAAGGACGCTGAGTCAGTAGTGAAATGAATGTCCGATACCTTCGACGCATGTCTCGCTGCACCTAGAAGCATGTCCGGCCGGTTCCGCACGCATCAGTCCACAAAGTCCTCTGTATCGATAGTATTATGCCGATTTACAGGGTAACGGTGACCGGAGACTGTTTCGTGGTTTATAAGCAGCCCCGCGGCGTCGAGTACGCTTTCTGAAATCTTTATGTTCTGAGCGGCGAAATTCTCTTCCAGATGAGCAATTGAACCCGTGCCAGGGATTACGTGCACGTGGTCCCCACGAGACAATACCCAGGCGAGTGACAATTGCGCGGGACTCAGCCCGTTCTCGTCGGCCAAATGGCCGAAGCAGGTAACCAGTCGCTTGTTTGCTGGCCAGTGTTCGTTCGAAAATCTAGGATGCCTTTTTCTGAGGTCGCCATCTTCGAGCGAAGCTGGATTAAGCTCCATTTTGGCGAGCGCACCACGCGCAACGGGGGAGAATGCGGCGAATGACACCCCCAACTCCTTGCAAGTATCAAGAACGCCAAGTTCAGGATTGCGCGTCCAAAGCGAATACTCCGATTGCATCGCAGCAATGGGGTGAGCCGCATGTGCGCGACGCAATGTATCAGCGGACATTTCAGAAAGACCAATACCACCGATCTTCCCTTCTGATTTCAATTCAGCGAGTGCTCCGATGCTATCCTCAATTGGGGTGTTGAAGTCTCGGCGGTGTAGATAGTAGAGATCGATACGATCGACTTGAAGCGTTAGAAGGCTCTTTTCTACGGCTTGGCGAATTGTGTCTGGACTGCAATCAATTGTCCGTTTCCCATCAGGAAATTCTATGCCGCATTTAGAGGCTAGAAACACTTCATCGCGTCGGTTTTTAAGTACCCGTGATAACAACGCCTCATTATGACCACGGCCGTAAAGGCGTGCAGTGTCGAGATGCTTATATCCAAGATCGATTGCGTGGTGGAGCAGCGCTTCACCGTCATCGCCTTATGGTATCGGCAGATATGCTTGGCTCAGTGACATGCAACCAAGCCCGATGGGACTCAAAGAGTGTCCGGCTATTTCCCTGTTGCTTATTGTCATCACGTGAAGCTTTCCGGCCAAGTTGTTCTGTAGATCTGTGTGACCCAATAGATCGTTTCGAGTGGCATAGCGGCCGCAAATCGAACATCGAATCTAAAACAAAAAGAGAGAGCAACAGCCAACTCACGTCAACTCAGACTTCGAGTCTAGGCCGTCCTTGGGAGTCTTAAACTCGCCCCAGAACGGTCTCTCAACTCAGAGGCGGGGAACACCCTAAATTAGCCTCTAACTTTCTACTCAACTAATCAATTATCGACGTAAACGTGCGTGATTCTGGCTAGGTCGACAGGCTTGAACCCCATGCCTTCCCAAAAGGGAGCAGCAGCAGCGCTTGCCTCGGCATTGCACGTTAACGTGCTAGCTGACTCAAGTCCCCAGTCCATACACTGACGCGCAATCAATCTCGCGACGCCTTTTCGCCTCCAAAGAGGCGACACGAACAATCGACGCATTCTCATCGCAGGCGCGGAGTAGCCTAGCTCCTTGGTTGTTCCACCTAATCCAATCAATTCGTTCTTACAGAACGCGCCAAAAAGAGCTGCCCCATTTTGATTGAAGCGCTCGGCCCCAGAGAGCCAATTCTCGTAGAGCATCGACAAGTTTCTGATTCCTTCACGCTGACTTAGCTCCAGAAGTGCCTGAAATCCATCTGGCAACTCGTCTTCGACACGCTTCACGATGATTGATTGTTCGTGACGATGAGCCATTTGAGAGTAGTAGCTGCGCAGCAAGATTTGTCACTTGCGCGCTCATCTTCGAGCGGCTTTATCTCGCCCCAAGAAGGATATTCTGATAAGGTTGTAATCTTGGACCACGCATGACAGGCCTAAGCTATGAGCGGGCGCCCAAAACTTCGTCTCTCAAGACTTCGTGACATCGGTTGGTCGGTCTGGGACCCTATCGGTCTCAATGACTTTGACGGCAAATGGGAAGGCCTACCATTCGCCGATGAGTATGATGGGTACCTTGTTCAGGCCGCAAGCATGTTAAGAGCGAACGAGCCGGATAATGCTGCGATAGATTATCTAGTAAAAGCCGAGACAGAATACATGGGAATTTCCGAATCAGCGGGAACTCGGGAGCGTGCCAAGGCAACAGTTGAAGCCATAAACGCCGATGCTCAGATTTGGAGTTATCCAGATAACTGATTGATGAACTTAATCCCGAATCTTCGACAAATATGATAGTCCCAAAATCGCCCCAGAACGGACTCTCACGGATTCCGAAAAGCGAGCAAAACCAGACGTAAGCTCAGGGGCTTAAGACGTCCCAATGCGCACTGAACACACTGGGCCAAACCTGCCATTGGCTCCCATAAGCTTGAAAGACGCAAAGTCATAAGACTCATAGCAATCGCACTTAGGGCAAACAGGTTCGCCATCAGTTTCAGCCCAACGAACCTTGCGAAAATTCAGCCGAGCTTCGTCATCTGACATGCGAATAACCTTTGTCAGAGACAAAGTTTTAGCGGCGGGCGAGAGCAAAAAGTGTTGTGACATATCATATCCGATGAGATTATACACCGTATATGATATGTTGAATCATCATTTTCAATGGTTTATATCATCGAATATGATGTTTTACGAGTGATTCGATGACTGATCCCGATAAGGAGCTAACTGACGCCTATCAAGAAAAGGCGAAAAATCTGCTGAAAGCAGAACTGAAACGGCGTGGGATAACATACCGACAGCTAGCCGAGATGCTTGTGGACAAGGGTGTCTCTGAAAATGAGCGCAACCTCACAAACAAAATAAGCCGTGGCAGCTTTACCACGGCGTTCTTTTTGATGTGCATGGATGCAATAGGCGCAACGTCGCTGCAATTACAGGCGTGATGAAGAATCTAGTCGCAGCTGCATTGATTCTGGGGCTCTGCGTAATCGTTGCGGTTTCAATATTCGTGTACTTTTCGCCGTATAACTCATGCGTTCGCGCTTTAAACAAACAAAATGGCGGAGATTCTTTGACATTTGCCCAATACCGATGCCATCTAAATTCGAGGTAAATATCATCACATTTGGTGAGTTTGCGCCATAATACCGAACTCTTCTGATTAGTGATCTGGCAGCTGCATCTCGTAAGTGTCACCAAGGCGCGGCGCCACTTTGTCAAGGTTGGTTACAAACTCGTCCCAACTTCCTGCCGCTTTCATAAACATCGTGACCATATGGACGTGCTGCGCAAGCATAGGATGACCAATGTCATCGCTGAAAAGTTGATGCAGCCTGCCGCGTCTACTACCCGTCTCAGTTTTAGGCATTCGGGATTCTAGCTCTTGACGCAATCCTGGTGTGATACGGTCGTAAATGAAATTGTTCGTATAGTGACCAACAACTTGAGGCGGATTAACTTGTCGTCCCCGCCATTCCCAGCCCCTGAGGCGGAAAATCTGTTTATAAAATTCGTCGGGAAAACGCTTTGCCCAAGCTGCCAACTCTTTTGCAAGTACAGCATCAAGGACCTCTTGCAACGCAAACCTGTTTCGGACCGCTTGGTACCCGGTCGCTTCGTCGATAAGTGCGATGAGACCAACTTCAGACAATGCCTTCCTGATAATCTCAGCTGCGGCGATCATCTTTTGGTATCGAATCGGAATTGCTCCTTTGGACTCTACGCAATGATCGCGATAGCCAAGGTACACATCTACAACGCTTCCAATTGCAGATGCGTTGTAACCCACGCCTTTCCCTCCAGACTTCGTCCTATAAAATACGGGTTTAGTCGACACTTCTACATCATTGTTTATAAACGGCTTTAATGCTTTTGCTTGCAGAAAAAAGGGGAGTTCGTCGACAGTTGAAAGCACGCCTGTGCCCGCCTTCGGCGACCTAGAGCGTCCTAGGGCTCTCAGAAACGTTGCTTGAGTAATTATCCTGCTGCCGTCACGAAGCACGGCTGCAGAAACCACTTTGTCGCCGATGCGAAACTCCCCCTCAAAATCCGCCTCTGGCAGGTCTGCAGTCCAGCGAGCTTCTGCTGCTCTCTTTGCTATTTCGGATCTCCGCTCTGGCGACAGCTTGGCTGCGCGGATTTGGCCTCCTTTAGATCGAGCGTCTTTTGTCATCAATACTCCTTGCTTGCTTGATTATTGGAGCAAGCATATGCTTGCCCCTGAAAAAGTGCAAGCATGTGCTGGAGTGGTAAATGTCCTTCCAATCGAAAAGCGCGTCAGATCCTTCATATGATGGTTGAAGGATCGTCCATGCGTTCGATCAGCCGAATTGCTGGTGTCAGCATCAACACAGTCAGCAAGCTCTTGGTCGATGCTGGCGAGGGCTGCCTTTTGGCCCACGACAACTTTACCAAGCGTATGGGAATGCGGCGCTTCACCCGCCTGACTAATGCGCATTCGAAGAAATATCAGAACCACATCTATGCGCTGGCGTTCTACTTCATATTTTACAATTTTTGCCGCAAACACCAGACGCTGGGCACTACACCTGTAGTTGCGGCTGGCCTGACCGCTGAGCAGCACGATATGCAATGGATCGTGAGCTTGATTGACGAAGCCAAGCCCGCACCCAAGAAGCGCGGACCTTACAGATAGCGACATTAAGCGAGTTGCATCATCTCCTTTATCGCCAAAGCCGCTTCGTCGGAGTGAACTTGAGCCAAGATTTTTACTTCGCGGCAGTCCGTGACCCCCGTTTGTTCGAAAAGAAAATACCCGCTACAATCGAATATCTCCGAATCGGAAACATCCAGTTGTCGTTGCGTGATCGGAGCCAGGCAGAGCACACGCTCTGCATCAATCAATCTGCTGAAATAAAACATGGGCCCTCCCAGAAGCACCGAGACCGAGATGACTAAACCCAAAAAGACTCACCGGGAGGTAAAGAATCCCACGATTTCCTCAAGATACCTAGCGGATTTTATGGCCGCATCGCAGCAACGAAAGCGAACCATTATTCGTGACTGCAAATATCGCTCAATTGCGCGAATGATGCAGCACAAGCATGCGCGTGAACGCATCTCAAGATTCATTTCAAGCCCGGAACTGAACCTTGCTTGGCTCCAGGAACAGGCAGACGACTTGCGCGAGGCAATCGCGGACGATGATTTCGACAGATCAGTCTTGGATAACAATGCCGATTACATTGACCGGTTTATCAAGATGCAGCCAAATTTGATCCTGCCAGACGCTGATTACAAATGGTCACCAGAAAACGAGTTCACACAGATAAACGGCGTTAAGATCAACACCGACATTCTGTTCAAAGCACAACGCGTAACAAAGACAAACAAAGTACGTGTGGGGGCGGGAACAATCAGATATGCCAAAGGCAAACCGCTAGGTGCTGAGGTTGCGGAATGGCAGTCAGCCTTCATGTTTGGTTTATGCAAAGATGGCGCCTCGGATGGCGGTGCAACCGCAGAAGAAAAGCTATGTCTGACTGTTTGCGCCCAAAGCGGCATCGCGCACCCAGCCCCAAGTGATTCGACGAAGCGTTTTAACAACATGAAAGCTGCGTGCGCAACAATCGCGGAAAGGTGGCCAAATATTCAACCGCCCCCGAATGCGGTTCTATAAAAATTTCAAACTGATACAGTACCGGGTGACTGCCAGCATGCCGCACGACTATTAGTTGGCTGGTAGCTGCTCATCTGGCTAGACCTTCTTGCCTGAGTTTAGAGGACGTGCGGTTCATGGCGACGATTTTCATTTCCCATTCCAGCCGGGATGACGCGCTGGCGAGCCAGCTGGAAACCTGGCTGCGCGGCGAAGGGTTCACGGACCTGTTCATTGACCATTCGTCGATTTCCGGAGGCGCAGGTTGGGCCGGTGCGCTGCGAGCCAATGCAGGGTCTGCCCGCGTGGTGCTGTGCCTGGTGACGCCGAACTGGTTGGCGTCAAGTGAATGCCCCAGCGAATTCAAGGCCGCCTGGTATATGGGCAAGCGGATTATCCCGCTCTTCCTGCTGGCCGATGAGGCAGCCCTGAATGACAAGCAGCGCAGCGAGCTTGGCCGCGTGGGCGCCGAGGCGCAGGGGCTGGACCTGACCCCTTTCATCTCACCCGAAGGCCTCGACTTCACCCGCAATGGCGCCGCCGCCGAAGTCCTGAAGCGCGGCCTGCGCGAGGCCGGAGCCCTGGCGGCAGTGGGGCTTGATCCCAACGCCTTCGAGATTGATCGCAGCCTGCGGCCCTCGCCTTTTCCCGGCCTGACGAGCTTTGGCGATGAAGACGCCGATGCAGCGCTGTTCTTCGGTCGCTCGCGCGAGATTGCGGAAGTGCTGGAGACGCTGCGCAAGATGCGGGCTGCGTCTGAAGCCAATCCGCTCGTCATTCTCGGCGCGTCCGGGTCGGGCAAATCTTCGCTGCTGAAAGCCGGCATCATACCGCGCCTGCGCCGGGAGTCGCCGGCCTGGCTGCCTTTGCGGGCCTTCCGCCCTGGGGCCGATCCGCTGCTCAACTTTGCCGAGGCGATCACGAAGACGCTTGGCGATTTTGGCGAGCAGGAAGCCCATGGCGGATTGAAACGAACATTGCTGGAGGCCTGGCAGGGCTGCGAGCGCGATGGCGCAGGCGACCTTACAGAGGCGGGCCGCACAGCCCTCATCGCCGCCCTCGAAACCCAAGCCGCCCGCCTGCGCACCCACGCCAACCGCCCTGGCGCCACGATCCTCATCAGTGTGGACCAGGCCGAGGAACTCACCCGTTCGGAGGGCGACAGCGGGCAGGCGCTGGCCGATTATCTCCGTGCCGCCATGGATGCCGCCTCGCCCTTCCGCCTTGCCTTCACCATCCGCACTGACAGCTTCCCCGAACTCCAGGCCCATCCACGTTTCCACGGGCTGGAGGCGCGCGGCTATGACCTCCGCACACTGCCGGTCTTCCGCTTCGACGATGTCGCCGAAGACCCGGCGACGCGCTACGGCGTAGAGGTCGATCCTGCTCTTACCGATGCGCTGATGGAGGACGCCCCCGGCAAGGACGCACTGCCGCTGCTCGCCTTCGCGTTACAACGCCTCTGGGACCAGTTCCACGTTTCTGGCAAGCTCACCCATGCCGATTACACCTCCATGGGCGGGCTCTCCGGCCTGATCGAGGACGCGGCCGAGCGCGCCCTGTGCGGGATTGATCCTGAACAGCGTGATACAGCGCTGCCCGCGGGCGGGGCGAAGGCCCACCAGGTCGAGCTTGGCCGGAGCGTCTTCGTGCCGGCGCTGGCCGATGTGAATGATGAGGGCGCGGCCATCCGGCGGGTGGGGGCGTGGGGCGATTTCGATCCACAAGCGCAGGAACTGCTGGAACGGTTCGACCGCTGGCGGCTGGTGGTGCGAAAGGAAGGGGATCGCGATGGCGCGACAGTGGAGGTCGCCCATGAGGCCCTGTTCCGCGAATGGCCACGCCTGCGAGACTGGCTGGAGCCGGAACGCGCGCGGCTGGAGAGCCTGCGCAGCCTGAAGCTCGCGGCCCTCTCCTGGACCCGCCATGAGCGACAGGGCGAGTTCCTGACCCATTTCGGTGACCGTTTGAAGGCCGCTACAGCTCTGGCCGATCATGCGCGGTATGGCGCGCAACTTGGGGAAGACGAGCAGGCCTATCTTGCGGCGGCGCGACGCGCTGAAGGGCGTTCGAAAGCGCGTCGGCGGCTCCTTGTCGGCACGGCCATGGTCATGGGGGTGTCGGTCGTTATCGGTAGCCTCGCCTATGCATTCGAGTTTGAGCTTCGACGCGAATGGGTCCGGCAGTTCGATTATGCCCGTCATGCGCTGGACGACGAGGCCCTCAGCACCCTTGGTCCCCGCGAGACGTTTCGAGAATGTGCCTCGGAAGGCAAGTGCCCGGAAATGGTTGTCGTCTCGGCCGGGGATTTCGTCATGGGTTCCCCAGACACCGAACCGGGCCGGTTCACGGATGAAGGCCCACTGCATGAAGTGGCCGTAAACCGCTTCGCCGTCAGTAAGTTCGAAATTACCCATGACGAATGGGCAAGATGTGTGGCGTTGACCGACCAGTCGGCCTTGCCAGCAGCACCCTCGGAGCCAAAAACTGGTTGCGCACCATTGAGCGACTCTGGGTTCGGAACAGGATCCTTTCCGGCCATCAATCTGAACTGGCACGATGCGCAAGGTTATCTGCGGTGGCTCAATGCGATGGTCTCAGGCGATTCGGATGACGGGCCCTATCGTCTATTGTCTGAGGCGGAATGGGAATACACCGCCCGGGCTGGGACTCAGACTACCTATTCCTGGGGCGATGATGCGCGCGACATCTGCACCTACGCCAATCTCGCCAATCCCGATACAAAGTCGAAGTACAATCTCAGATCGGACGGGGTAGCTTGCCCGGAAAACTATCTTGAAACTTCTCCCGTTGGTACGTTTGAACCCAATGGGTTTGGGCTTTACGACATGCATGGCAATGTCTTGGAATGGGTCGAAGACTGCTGGAACGACTCATACGAGGGGGCGCCTGAAGAAGGGTCGGCCTGGACAGAAGGTGATTGCTCGAGTCGGGTTCTCCGCAGCGGTTCCTGGGGCAACAACCCGCAGGACCTCCGCTCGGCGTACCGCGGCAGGTACGATCCCGCGAACCGGGACAGCGGTATCGGGTTCCGTGTGGCCAGGACGCTGTAACTCTCTTCTTCTTTATGGCGAAGCGGCGCAGCTGCGAAGCTGGTACAGTAGAAGCAGATATTCGCTGCCTGCTGACTGGTTGCTGGAACCGCTCCGTCGTCCTCCCTACAACGCAAAGCAAGCTTGGAACCGGCGGACGGAACATTGGCACCTTTCGTCGGCGCATCCGACTTGCGCGCGCGAAACGCCCAGACTTTAGGGCCTGACAAAACTCATGCGGAGGATCTGCATCGATACTGACCGTTAGAAAACGGACGGGCGGTCTTTGTGAAACGCCTTTTTTATTGTGCGGGTAAACTCTTGAGGCGTTTGCCAAACAACTGCCCGTACAACATCTTTTTATAGAGCTCCGAAAAACTCGCAGCGCGCATGCCGACCTTTAGGGCCTGCAAAAACTCGCAGCGCCTTAGCATACCTTAGCATAGCCGTAGGTCTCAGTCGCATCTACGGCTGGTTTTCTCAGTTCCGCTATGCGTGCCTTTACTCTATCATTTTCTATCAGCCGGGATGCGTTGTCTCCTAGCTGCTTTCTGCCGCCCTCAGAGGCTTCTTTGCGCAGCTCTTTAAGGCGCGCCTCAATCTTAGCATTTCTTAGCATGCGTGTCGCAGCTGTGCGTGCGCGTACTGGTCGCAAAACTCTGCCTTACCCCGCCAACATTGATAATGTTGAGCGCGCTCAGCGCACAAAAAGAGCTTGCCACGCGATGGGTAAAGCCGATCGAAAGCGCTGTGCCGTACGTTATAATTTGTTATGTGCGGCAACTTGATTGAAATCGGTCAACGCGCTGGCGAATATCGATACTTGTTGACAGCAGACCCTCTGATGCCTGCGCCATATTAGCATTTGTTTGCCGCACAGCGCGCACAATGATGTACAATGAGACAGTGCCATTACCAACTAATACTAAGGAGTGATTATAGTGAGCTGGATTGGCAAATTCATTGATCGATACACCTGGGCGCAGTCGGTTGGATACTCAAAACGAGATCAGGTAAATCAGGGCATCTCCGACGAGAAAATGGTGCTGACTCACTGGTTTGACCATAAGACGGATTATTGGATTCCGCGCGGCGCCACGACTGAAACGATTCTGACCAAAAACTGAGCCGCTAAATCGTTTGGCGCGGCAAGGGTGACTGATGCCCCCCCCTAGCAAACCGCACACAGTGGCGATTTAAACAAGCGTGAGCCGCTTTTTCCTTGCTCGATGCCCAACGAACTACCACAAGTGCAGAAATCGGCGCCACGGGCGCCTTATGGGAATTCTGCGGAGCTACCAGAACGCAAGTTCCCGCTTTTTAGGCCTTAAGAAACTCAACTGTACGCTTATCCGTACAGTCGGTGCGGATGGAAAACGCTTCACGTACTTGCGTGGATCGGTGGGCAGACGGTTGGCGATGTTGACATATGTTGACAACCGGCCTGCGCCTCGCGTGCGCGCGCGTACTGGTCCGAAAACTCGGTTTCTCGTTTAGCCATCGTCCGGTACCATTGTGAACGAGGCGCCAAATCGCTGTTACTCTGCTGTATTAACAGCGCCCTCCCAATCCCCGTTTTGGCTCGTATTTTCGGGGTTATTTTTCCGGGTAGAAGTCGCTGATGAAGTCTTCGCCGAACTTGTTGCGCGAGCCTTTTGGGCCTTCCGCCGTTTCCGCTATTGCCCGCTAAAAAGCGGCCTTTCGGATTACGGACCTCGCCCGGCTTGATCTTGCCGTCATCCATCAAATCACCATTTGAAACTGGATCGGTTTTATCGTTTTTCGATGTTGTTTCAGGCATAAGCTTTCGCTCGAAGACTGTTTTTCGACTGTATTAACAGTCTCACCCTTATCGCTTTTCGAAGCAGCTTGAGGCAAAACTAACTCTCCGTGATCGCAGCAATGGCTGCACCAAGAGGCATCACGCTATGCCGGGATCAATACCCCTGCTTCACTAAGTACAGCGAGTCGTCATCTGACGAGCTGTTCAATTCAACTTTGCCAGGAAAGCGCGGCTTCTTTCAGCGTGACGTCCGCTGCATGTCTGCCCAGCTTAATTTCGAGCCTGACGCGGTTTTCGTGCTCTCTCGCGGCGCCTTTCGCCGTTTCGCCCGTTGATTCGCGATACCGCTTGCCACGATATTGGAACTCGTAGTGCCAGAACCGGCCTCGTTTGATGAGTTAGACGTTTGAACCGCCCCGCTGATGTATTCTTGTATATCGGACTCTCTAAATCTTACAGACCGTGCGCCGATCAAGACAAATGGAATGACGCCGCTGGCCTTAAGTGAGCTGAGCTTTCGTACAGAAATGCTAAGACGTTCGGCTGCTTCCGGGTACTTTAGAAGAGAGGGCACATCAGGCACCTTCCGCGTTCCCTTCTATTGCGTCGCCAGCGGCCTTTGACTCTTCAACTGTCGGCTCCTTTTGCTGTTTGCTTCGCGCCTTTTTTTGCCTTGCAGCACGTTGCCGCTCCCTGGCCTCGAGTAGCGGGTCGATCGTAACGGTCTCTTCTATCGGTTTCGTTAGAACGCGAATTGTGCCTCGGTAAGAGAAAAGGGCATGTGTTCTTCGAAGAAGGTATTGAAATACTCCCCAATCTTGGTGAAAGGCGGTGCTTG
>JBCAWP010000006.1:0-23499 GCA_038534535.1 Pseudomonadota bacterium | reverse complement strand
TTCGACGGACGCGTCATATGCTTTCCAGTCTCTCAGCTCGACATTTTCCAGCTTCGGTAGAACCAGTACATCAACATGCTCACGACCGGCATTTGGGTCCACGCTGACAGTTCCTGAGCGCATCAACAGACCGGCGATCGGCGGCGCACTGGAGAAGCCGTGGCGGGCGACCCAGCCGAAAAAACTCTTTGGTTCTCGGAAGTCTTCTGCGGATAGTCCGCGGGATTCACGAGCGACATCAGAGCCAACGACATAACCGCGCTGAAACTCGCGCATCACATCTGAGGGAAAATTATTGAGCACGGCGCCGTCGACCAAAACGCTATCATTCTCGACGACTGGCGGTAATATTCCAGGAAGCGCGATGCTGGCCCTGAGCGCTTTTCTGAGCAGTCCGGATCGATGCACCCGGAATGCCCCATCGGTCAAATTGGTCGACACCGCGAAATAGGGCAGATCCAGATCGCCGATCTCAGCTTCGCCAAAGTGCTCGCGCAGGCGCGTGTCAACGCGGTGACCTCGGACAAGGCTGACCACTGGCAAATGCCAATCCGCCAATGGGTTGGAGTCGACAAAGGCTTTGCGAATCCGCCAGTCAATCTCGTTATCATCCCAGCCCATGGCAACACATGCTGCGACGACAGCACCCATCGACGCGCCTCCGGCAAAATCGATCGGGACGCCATATTCGCGCAAAGCGCGCACGACGCCGATATGGGCGTAAGCCCTCGCGCCACCTCCGGAAAACACGATCCCGACTGAGGTGCCGGCCATGGTTCGTGCCAATCGATCGCAGTGCGTTCCGCTGATATCGGTCCAGTGAAACACACGACTGGCACCCGATGCACGCATCCAATCTGCCGGGCTCGATGCTTGCCTGTGGCCGGGGCGATGAATGAGCAAGACGTCCACCAGTTTGAGCGATTGCGCTGGGGAGTTGGTCTCTGGGAAAAGGGGATAAGACGGCCTCGCATCGGCGCGGGCGACCAGCCATAGGCGATCCGCCTGGCGCATTGCCAGCCGGGTCCAGCCAGAATCGCCGAGCTGTGCGACCAGAATAACGATGTCATTCTCAGCTTCCAGCGTGTCAAAGAAGGCAGACGGTTTCTCATCGCCTTCAATCTCTTCCACGATGCGCGCTTTTGAGCCTATTCGCGCAAGTGAATCCTTCAGGCTACGCGCGCGCTGCTGAATGTCGATCGAGGGGGAGGTCGATAACAGACAAAACACTTTCGGAGCGGTCCGGCGATTGCGCCGCGCGCCTTCGCGCAAACGCGATACAATCAAGCGGATCATATCTGTCAGCAATTCAGGTTCGGCACGGACCAGGCGCTGAAAGCCTTTGCGAGACAGGCTGAGCACTTCGCTGTCTCTGATCGCATAGACAGATGAGCTGTGTGTCGCATCTTCCGGTATGCCATCGCCGTCCAAATCGATGCCGCCCTGGAACAGCGCCATTTCGCCTACGGGTTCACCGGCTCTTATGTGGCCGATGAACTCGCTCCGGCCATCGGGCATGGTGCGAAAGGCCCCAAGCGATCCGCTCAACACAAAGAAGATCCCGTCCGCCAGCTCGTCGGACTTAAACAGTGGCCAGCCGGCTGGGACGGAATACCAAGACGCTTCCTTTCCGGCAGCGCGCAGCGCACGCTTTGGGACGTCTCCGAGAAACTCGATGGACGCCAAAGGGGGCTCTAAATTGGATGCCTTCCCACCAAAGACCGACATTGGGGCTCCTCCTGAAGCGCGAACCTTACATGGTACACCAGAACGGTTGATGAAAGCTTTTGTCACAAAAGCTTGAAGCCGGATGGATGACAAGCTGGCCTGCGCCGCTTATTCGCTTTGAAAAAGACCGAGGAACGTCGAATGCCTGTGTTGAAATCTGCCTTGGATGTGTCGTCGCAAGCTTTTGCCGAAAACCGAGCGTCGATGTTGGACTTGGTGGAACAGCTTCAAACTGTGACGGACAAGGTCGTGGCGGGCGCTCCAGAAAAAGCCCGGCAACGCCATGTCGAGCGCGGCAAACTGCTCCCGCGGGACCGGGTTGAGCGCCTGCTCGATCCGGGCACTGCCTTTCTGGAAATCGGCGCGCTCGCCTCATGGGACATGTACGACAATGAAGCACCGGGCTCCGGTCTGATTTGCGGCATCGGACAGGTTGAAGGTCGGACCTGTATGATTGTTTGCAACGATGCGACGATCAAAGGTGGGGTCTATTATCCGATCACGGTGAAGAAGCATCTGCGCGCGCAGGAAATTGCTCAGCAAAACCATTTGCCGTGTATCTATCTGGTCGATTCCGGTGGCGCCAATCTGCCCTACCAAGCGGACATCTTCCCAGACCGAGAGCATTTTGGGCGGATCTTTTTCAACCAGGCACAGATGAGCCGGATGGGCATTCCGCAAATCGCGGCAGTGATGGGCAGCTGCACCGCCGGCGGAGCCTATGTGCCCGCAATGTCAGATGAGACAGTGATTGTTCGCCGTCAGGGTACGATCTTTTTGGGCGGTCCGCCGCTTGTGAAAGCCGCCACCGGAGAGGTGATTTCCGCTGAAGATCTCGGCGGCGCAGATGTTCATGCGCGTCAGTCCGGCGTGGTGGATCACTACGCGGTCAATGACGACCATGCGCTTGCCATTGTTCGGTCAATCGTTCGCACATTGCATATGCCCAAACCGGAGCCGGTAGGACGCGTGGATCCGATCGATCCGCTTTATGCCACAGAAGAACTTTATGGTCTGGTGCCCAAAGATGTTCGGGCGCCGTACGATGCGCGCGAAATAATTGCCCGCCTGGTTGATGGGTCTGAATTTCACGAATTTAAGCCGCTCTATGGTGAGACGTTGGTTTGCGGCTTTGCGCGGCTCTACGGCATGCCGGTCGCGATCCTGGCCAATAATGGAATCCTGTTCAGCGAAAGCGCGCAAAAAGCGGCGCATTTCATCGAACTCGCCGATCAACGCCGGACGCCATTGCTATTCCTGCAAAATATAACCGGCTTCATGGTCGGCTCGAAATATGAAGCGGGTGGGATTGCCAAGGATGGCGCCAAAATGGTCACTGCCGTCGCCACCGCCAGTGTGCCGAAACTCACCTTGATCACAGGCGGCTCTTTCGGCGCTGGCAATTACGGAATGTGTGGACGGGCTTATAGTCCGCGCTTCCTATTCGTTTGGCCGAATGCGCGCACGTCTGTCATGGGCGGTGAGCAGGCCGCTTCGGTGCTCGCCACGGTAAGACGCGATGGCATTGAGCGGCGCGGAGAGACCTGGTCGACGGAAGACGAAGAAGCCTTCAAAGCGCCGATCCGGGAGAATTACGAGAAAGAGGGCTCGCCCTATTATTCGACGGCACGGCTTTGGGATGATGGCATTATCGATCCCGCTGATAGCCGGCGCGTGTTAGGTCTCGCACTGTCAGCAAGTTTGAACGCACCGATGGCCGAACGTGGCTTCGGCGTGTTTCGTATGTAGAGGGAGGCTCTTATGGCTGAATATGAAACCATTACGCTCGATGCGACCCGGGAAGGGATTGCGATCCTAACCCTCAATCGCCCCGAGAAGCACAACGCGTTTAACAGCATCGTGATTTCGGAACTGATCGATGCTTTGGAGACACTGGAAGAGCAAGACACGCTACGCCTGGTGATCCTGCGCGGCAATGGCAAAAGCTTTTCCGCTGGCGCGGATCTCGAATGGATGAAGGCAGCGCAGCACTGGACGCGCGAAGACAATGAGGAAGATGCGCGGGCGCTTGCACGGATGTTGAAGAAGCTCGCCGAACTGCCGCAAATGACGCTGGCGCTGGTTCAGGGCGCGGCGATGGGGGGCGGCGCCGGTCTGGTCGCCGCATGCGATATTGCTGTCGCGCAGCGCAATACGAAGTTCCAGTTCTCAGAGGTCAAGCTTGGTCTGACACCGGCGACGATTTCACCATTTGTGATTCAAGCGATCGGCCCGCGTTGGGCGAAGGCACTGTTTGTGTCCGCGGAGCGTTTCGACGCGGTCTTTGCCGAGAAAATTGGTCTGGTGCAATACGTTGTCGACGATCAAGACGGCTTTGCCGAGATGGAAGAATATCTCGCCGGCCTTGCGATGGCCGCAGCGCCGGGGGCGATCCGTGACGCAAAGGCACTGGTGCTGGACCTCGTCGGTGAGCCGGTCAGCGACGCCCTGGGTCATGAAACGGCGAAACGCATTGCTGCGCGGCGGGTGAGCGATGAAGGAAAAGAAGGCCTCGCCGCTTTTCTAGAACGCCGCAAGCCGAGCTGGGCAGAATAGGTCTAAGACGAGAACATGCCGGACATATCTTCCCACAAAGTCAAAGCCGATGAGGCTGGGTCTAGACCGACCAAGGCGCTGATCTGTTCTCGGAAGATAATTGCCATTGCTCCGACCAGAACAACATACATGGCGATTGAGCCAATGGTCCGGAGCACGAAGCCGCCAATGCTGCCAATCAGGAAACCGAGCGCGCCGAGAATCAGCGCGCCCTGCATCGGGCTCATGCCGATCTCTGCCGCTTGTCGATACCCCATCACCGCGCCAATCACAGCGCCGAGAAATCCGAAAAATCCGCCATTGCGCGTGCGTGACACCATAGCTGTCTCCCCCTTCCGCAAAGCTGAAGCAGAGTTAACGCGCTCCGTTCCGGTGGCACAAGCAAAACCTGAAACAGACCGCGGTCTTCAACGCAGAGGTGTGGCATGATTGCGCGTCTTCTCATCGCCAATCGTGGCGAGATCGCTTGCCGGATCATAGCGACCTGCCGTCGTCTGGGCATCGAAACTGTCGCCGTATACTCAGACGCAGATGCCGGGGCGAAACATGTCCGAGAAGCGGATCTAGCCATTCGGATCGGACCGCCGCCAGCTGCAGATTCTTACCTCAATATACCGACACTGATTGAGGCTGCGAAGGCGACCGGCGCGGACGCCGTCCATCCCGGATATGGCTTTCTATCTGAAGTCGCGGACTTTGCCGCCGCGGTCCAAGCGGCGGGTCTCATCTGGGTTGGGCCACGTGCCGAAACGATCCAAGCGCTCGGCCCGAAAGACGCCGCCAAGTCCCTCGCTGAGGCCGCAGGCGTGCCGATCTTACCGGGGTATAGAGATGCGGACAACACGTTGGATAAGTTACGAGCGGAAGCCGAGCTTGTCGGGTATCCACTTCTGATCAAAGCCGTGGCAGGTGGGGGCGGACGGGGTATCCGTGAGGTCTCTAATGCGGACGCATTGGAAGCCGCCTTGAAAAGCGCGCAACAAGAGGCGTTGTCCGCGTTCGGTAACGACCAAGTGATGCTAGAGAAGCTCATTGGTAGACCTCGGCACATCGAAGTCCAAGTGTTCGGCGATGGCGCGGGTGAGGCCGTTCATCTCTATGAGCGAGATTGCTCGCTGCAACGTCGCCGGCAAAAAGTCATCGAGGAAGCGCCCGCACCCAACATGCCCGAGCGTGTGCGAACCGCCATGTGTGCCGCCGCCGTCGCTTTGGCAAAGTCAGTGCACTATGCCGGCGCGGGCACGGTCGAATTCATCATCGATGGCGACCGACCGCTGAGCGAAGACAATTTCTTCTTCCTGGAAATGAACACGCGACTACAGGTCGAGCATCCCGTAACGGAAGCGATCACTGGCTTCGACCTCGTCGAGTGGCAATTGCGCATTGCGAGCGGGGAGGGCTTGCCGGCGACTCAAGACCAGATCCACATGACCGGCCATGCCATCGAAGTGCGGCTCTGCGCGGAAGACCCGTCCAAGCGCTTCATGCCGGGCGCTGGTCTGATTGAGACCTTCAGCATCGTCACCGACATCGACCATCGACTTGATTCCGGTTTCGAGGATGGCGACAGGGTACCGCCCTTCTATGATTCAATGATCGCCAAGCTGATCGTTCACGCCGATGATCGTGCTGCCGCGATCGACAAGATCGGATTTGCGCTCGATGGTACCCAGCTGATCGGCGTGCCAAGCAATGCCGGCTTCTTGCGGCGCTGCGTTGCGAGTGATGCGTTCGGAGCGGGCACCCATGATGTGACCTGGCTTGAGCAAGGCGACGGCGTTGCAATGACCAAGCGGCCGGACGGTTTGCGCGAAGCTGCCTTGAGCGTGGCTGTTGAATGGCAGTTGCGCGGGGGCGAGGCCGAGGCCTCTGATCCTTGGGCGGTGCGCGATGGCTGGCGGCTAAACCAGGCCGCCATTCAACATGCGCCAGTCAGCCTCGATGATTTCAGCGAATGGCGAACGCCCACACCGCTGCCGTCCAATCTACCACCGCCAGTAATGACGCTGCTTTCAGATCGGCGCTTTGCTATCACTGTGGCGGGCGACTCTTTTCTTGTGACGGTGCCTGATTATGCCGCCGATGCCGAAGCGTTGGCCGGCGGCGATACGGTGGCCGCGCCGATGCCAGGCAAATTGCTGCGGATCCTCACCAAGCCAGGTAGCTTCGTCGCGCGCGGCGACACGCTTGCTTTGCTGGAAGCGATGAAGATGGAACATGCGCTGCCGAGCCCCCGCGATGGCACGGTCGAAACGATCTCGGCCTCGGAAGGCGACCAGGTGTCTGAAGGCGACGTCCTGATCGCGCTGGTACCGGAGGGGTAGGGGTTACGCCACGTCCTTTCCAGGGCCAAGTGGACCCAACGCCTAGCCGAGTATTGCCTGGTGGGAGAAGTCGCGACCGTCTGTGACAACAATGCGTTCAAAGCCTAAAACCGCGCCCATATTGTAAATATCAAACTCCTGGCTGAGCCCCATCTCCGAAATGGCCGGCAAGAATCGAGACACGGATGTCATACGGGCCAGGATGCCTCGCGCAATGTAGGGTGTGGCGGTCGCCTGACCGCCGATCGGCATGAAAACCAAAGTTTTGCGGTCATCTCCGACGGCTTGCACCACGATCGGTATGGCGCGCTCCGCGCCTGAGGCGACAAGATTGATCTGATCGGCAAAGAATTGGCGCTGGTCTGGCCCCACACCTGGCATCGTTGAAAATCGGATTTCCGGTGTGTCTGAACTCGTGATGGGTGGAAAGAAGACCCCCACGCCGGTGCCAGACTGAAGGTCAGCCGCGACGGGCGATATGTCCGCGGCGCTCGCGATTGCAGCAGGTGAGGTCTCGCAGGCGGCGATCGTGGCGGTTGCCGCCAATATAGCGATAGCGGCGCGAGGTGCGATGGATAGAGCGGTCATTCTAAGATGCCTCCTTAGGGGTTTCTGGGAGCAAGTCCTCGCTTGTACATTGCGCTTTGATTTCATCGATCCTGGCTTCAAGTTCCTCCGCCGTCCGTCCGGTGAGCACCGAGGCTCTGTCACGATACGAACCGGAAACAACGCCGGTCGCAACACCGACTGGCGTTACCGACTGAACGGCTGATCGCGCACGTTCACGCCGCGATGGCATCGCCGCTTCTAGGGCAGCTATGTCCTGGTCGGCGACATCGCAATTGATTGGCTGGGCCAAAAGCGACTCGCGCTCTTCATGGCTCGCGGTTGCGCAAGCGGAAACCGCTAACAGCAGACCAAACAGAACAGGTTTCAAAGCGTCGTCCTTTCGAAGTTCACGGGGGTAGGGGAGAGGCGTTTGGGACCTTCCGCTTTGAGGGCCGCCAGCACTGTGGCAGCCCTCGGGAGGAAACGCAGCTTTGCTTGTGAATACATGATCAAAGCAAACCGCGATCTTGTTCTTGATTAGCCGCCATCCTCGTCATCCGCCGCCGTGTCGTCCCATTGATGAATTGCCGTGATGGTGCATCGTTCGTGATCGCGCGGCAGAGCGGTGAGGATCGTATCTCCGCGCTCGATGCAGGATGAGCCAATGCTCCCCTTGTTTGCGATCGCGCCGAATGCGCTGTCCGGGTCGCAGGTGCCGATTAAATCGATTTTGTACCAGTCACCCTTCGCTTCGATCAGCAAGGCGTCTGATCCAAAAGGTTTCCAATCGGCACTGCCCAGCGGACAGATCCGGTTGACCGACTCTCCTTGTCGTTTGGCAATTTCAGCTTCTAGACGAAGCGCTTCTTGGTTGAGCGCAGCTTGCTGCTCCGGCGTGGTCGTACACGCGGCCAAGATACAGGCGGAAAGCATTGTGAGAAATAAGAGAGACTGACGCGTCATTTTGGTTCGAGCTCCAGGTCTGTGAATGACATCGCGCGATGGCCGCACAACAAATTCGCAATCAAATAATGCAATGCATTAATATGTTTGAGTAGATGATATGAAATTGTTGTCAAGCAGCTTCGGTTTGTGGTGTCGGACCTTGGCAGAGCCGCATGAGGCGACCCTGTTGCGCGGCGGTTAAACGACTGGCGAACGCTCACACGCATTGTATGACTTTAACCATGCGTTTCAAACCCCAAGCTATTCTGTTCGACAATGACGGCGTTCTGGTCGACTCCGAAGTCATCCATGTCCAGTGCGAGCGCGAATTGCTCGGAGAGATCGGGCTCGACTATGCCTATGAAGACTACATGTCGCGCTTTGTCGGCATGCCAACCCCGGCCTTTTTGAAGGCCCTGGCGGTTGACCATGAGGCGCGGCTGGGCGCGCCGTTTCCGGAGGACTTTCACGCCCGGCTGAAAGCGCGCGTCTGGCCGCGCATCGATGCCGAGCTGCAAGCCTTACCGGGCGTTGCCGATTTGCTCGACCTGTTTGACGGCCCGTTCGCGGTCGCCTCCTCCGCGCATCTGTTTCGGCTGCGTCACAAGCTCACTCTGACCGGCATGCTGGATTGGTTCGAGCCGCACATCTATTCCGCCGACATGGTCGAGCATGGCAAACCGGCACCGGATCTCTTTCTGCATGCGGCGACGGAGCTGGGCATCGACCCTGAGCAGTGCTTGGTGATTGAAGACAGCGTCAATGGCGTGCGCGCGGGCCGGGCCGCCGGGATGCAGGTGATCGGCTTTACCGGCGGCGGCCATGCCGATGCCGGGCTCGCGGCGCGACTGTCAGCCGCCGGCGCCCATGCGGTCGTCGCCGGACATAATGAAATTGGCGCGCTGCTGCGTGACGCTTAAGCGGGTTTGGGAAACCCTTCTGGCAGTTCCGGTAATGCGTCCTTGGGATCATACCAATTGGCGCCATCAGAGCGCCAAATGTGCACGGCGGGACGCGTCTCAATCTCGGTGTCGATGCAGCCCGCGCGCAGGATGACGACATCATCGCGCTTGGCGATCAGTTGCGAGCCGCAGGTCCCGCAGAACTGCCGTATTTTGCCGGGAGACGATTCGAATGCGCCGAGCTGGTCTTCGCCTTTCGTCCAACGAAATGCGCTGGCCGGCACGGTCATGACGGTGGAGAAGGCGGCGCTGTGCGCCTTGCGACAGGTGCGGCAATGGCAATGGCCCATGGGCTGCGGATCTATATCGACTTCATACTGGACGGCGCCGCACAGGCAGCTTCCTTTGAACATGGCTCATCTCCAATCGAATTGCCGATGCTGTACCACAAGCAGCAGCAACAGACAGCCTCACAGCGAATCGCTACACTGGCCGCATGGTGAAACTGCACATCACAGGCAATGCCGGATCTGGCAAAACCACGCTGGCGCGCAAGCTGGGCGAGGCGCTTGCTTTGCCGGTGCATGGGCTCGATCAAATTGTTTGGGCACCGGGCTGGGAGAAAGTGCCGAAAGACGTTGTGGCCGAGCGGGTCGGCGCGTTGGTGGCGGAACCCGCCTGGGTGATTGAAGGCGTGTCTTACCAAGTCGTCGAGGCCGCGGATATTGTGGTCTTTCTAGACGTGCCACGGCGAATTTCCTTTGTCCGCTGCGCCAAGCGCAATTGGCGCTATCTGTTTCGCAGCCGGCCCGGATTGCCAGAGAATTGCCCGGAGCTACTGATCGTTCCGAAGCTGGTCGAGATTATTTGGAAGTTCAAAGCCAATGTGCGGCCACCGCTCCTGTCCAAGACTGAGGCGTTTGGAGAACGGGGGTTTGTCGTAAGGTCTGACAGTGATCTTGCCCCGTTGTATCAGCATTTGAAGTTAGCGGCTTAACGTCAGAATTCTCGATGTGTTTTCGGAGTCAGTACAGCGACGCTCGACTAGGTAATTGTCCTGATATCTTGCCAGTGCGGGCGTAATGCAAAACTTACATAGCGTCGCTCAAAGGCGAGCGCACAGATCGGGGATGACGATGACGGACCGGCGGACGAATATCGACACTACGGAATTCGCGCATTGTGCGTCCTCACGAGACAATGACCCCCCCTTTCGCTTTCTCGAATTGAGCGGTGAACATCTGGGTGTTCGAATTGAAGAAATTGCACCGGGCGCTACGTCGAGCCATCACCATTACCACACCGCCGAAGAAGAGCATGTGCTGATCTTATCTGGCGAGGGGACACTGCATCTTGGTGATGCGCAGCACACGCTAAAGACTGGCGATCATATCTGGTTTCCGGCCGGTGAGGCTGTGGCCCACCACATTGAGAACACTTCGGATGCGCCAATCCGTATGCTGGTCTTTGGCGAACGCAAACAGGAAGATGTGGTCGTCTATCCCGAGTCAGCAATCATGATGGTGAAGACGGCGACAGGTGTCCGCACCGTTGCTTACCTTGATGAAGGTTAGGCCGATTTCGCGGGTGTTTAGCGCATCGCTATAACTGTCAATGCGGCATCAAGATAACCGTATCCCCGAGGGGGCCGGCGTGCTCATCAAGGGGAGCAATGAGCACGCCAGCTTGCCGCCAAGTTGAGGGAGAGGGCGGCGGCAATGTCGAACCGCTGCGGGGCAGGGCGATACCTTGCTCCCTCAACGATGTATGGATGAAAACGTTTTGACCAAGACAGTCCGTCGCCGGAATCGGTAACCTCTCTGAAGTTTAACAATTAAGGGGCGCGCCCTTGGACCTTGAGGCCGGTCAGGCTTCCGCTACGCCACCTGTTGCACTTGCGACACAGTCTCAACAACTCGTCGGCGAAGGTAGAAGCCGTTATTGCAACTCATTCTCATTCTTATTAGGCCAAGATCTTCACGAGGTAGAGGATCGCAATTTAATGACCGCACACATCTCCCAGCTGCTCGGCGCAGCAGCCCTTTCTGCTTTGCTCGCCGGTCCCATCGCTTATGCCGATGATTCCGATGGTAGCAGTCTGGATCAGGAATTGGTTCAAGATGAGATCCTCGTGGTCGGGCAAGTCCTCTATGCTGACCAGGTCAATGCGCTGCGAACGCCAACGCCCATTATTGATGTCCCTCAAAGCCTGTCGATTGTTACGGCAGACCAAATCTTGCAGCAGGGCTTCACCAGTGTCGGTGACATTATCAACTATACACCCGGGGTGAACACGTCGCAGGGCGAAGGCCATCGCGACGCCATTGTGTTTCGCGGCGTGCGCTCAACCGCTGATTTCTTCATCGATGGTGTGCGTGATGATGTTCAATACTATCGCCCACTGTATAATTTGGAGCAGGTCGAGATCTTACGTGGACCAAATGCGCTGCTGTTCGGACGCGGGGGAACAGGGGGCATTCTGAACCGCGTGACGAAGAAAGCAGCGATTGGCGAGACATTTACGGGCTTCCAAACCAGCTATGATTCCTTTGGCGCGTTAAGCGGGCAGATCGACACCAATTTCGACCTTAGCGACCGAGCCGCGGTCCGGTTCAATGCAATGTATGAAAGCCTCGACAATCATCGCGATTTTTATGGCGGTGATCGCTATGGCATCAATCCGACGGCGCGTTTGACCTTCGGGCCTTCGACCACGCTCGACCTCTCTTATGAATATATCGATCATGAACGCTTTATTGATCGCGGCGTTCCCACCGGTGCCGATGGCCAACCGGTCCGAGATTTTGAAGACATCGTATTCGGGGATCAGGATCTTAATGTGACCCGCTTGGAAGCGGATGTCTTTCGCGCCATGCTTCAGCATCGGTTTTCCGACAATTTGAAAGGTCGTTTGAGCGCCTTCTATGGCGATTATGACAAATCCTACGCGAACTTTTATGCATCCGCTTTCGACCCGGACACCAACATTGTTGGCATTGATGGCTACGTCGACACGACACAGCGTGAGAACCTGATCCTGGCCGGCGATCTTATCGGCGAGTTTCAAACCGGCGGCATCGGCCACACCATCGTGACCGGGATCGAATTCATCGAGACACAAAATGACAATGACCGGTTCAATCCGGTTTGGACGGGCACCGATGATGACGTTGAATTCTTCAATGTGATGCGACCGCTGGATTTCGTGAACGGCGTTGGCACCAATGCGGCGGGCAACCCAACCCTGATGACCTTCTCGGATTTGAACGATGACACGTCAGCAGACCTCGACGTCTTCTCCGCCTACATCCAAGATGAGATCGAGCTTTCCGACTCGCTTGATCTTATTGTCGGCGCGCGCTTCGACCGATTTGAGATAGACGTCGATAATCTCGATCCCGACAATCTCGAAACGCGCAGCCGAACCGATGAAGAGCTCTCGCCACGCTTTGGTTTGGTCTACAAGCCGATGGAAAATGTCTCATTCTATGGCAGCTATTCCGAGACGTTTCTGCCAGCCAGCGGCGAGCAATTCGCGGATATCAATGGCGATGATGACCGGCTCGATCCGAGCGAATTCACCAATCTCGAAGCCGGCGTGAAATGGGATTTCCAACCCGGACTCAGCTTCACCGCTGCCGTGTTTGAAATTGAACAACGTGCGCCGGAACTCGACGACTCGACCGGTGGTGAACGTCAGATCTTTATCGAAACGGAGATCACTGGCTTCGAATTGCAATTGCAAGGTCAGATCACCGATCAGTGGTTTGTCTCGGGCGGCTATAGCTATCTCGATGGCGACCAGGCGGACGCATCGCTGCGCCCGCGTGAACTGCCGGAAAACATGCTCTCGCTCTGGAATGCGGTGCAGCTGACCGATCAATTCGGCATTGGTCTCGGCGTGAACTACCAAGATGAGAGCTTCATCAACAATGGGAACACAGCAACCCTGCCGAGCTACACCCGTGTCGATGCGGCGCTGTACTATAATTTCTCGGACAATCTTCGACTTCAGCTCAACATCGAGAATTTGACTGATGTGCTTTATTTCCCGGACTCCCACAGCACACACCAGGCAAGTGTTGGCGCGCCCCGAAATGCGCGCGTGACACTGAGCGGGCGGTTCTAGTCGCGGGCGCTATTCAGCGTCGTCAACGTCATCGCGGAAAGTGAAGCTGATCTCTTCGGCGCACTCGCCATAGATGCTTTCATTGCGGGAATTCATCCTGTTCAGCCCCCGTTGCATGCCGGTCAGCTCATCCTCGGAGAGATCTAGATCCATTGTGTCGATAAAATCGACAATTCGAGCCGATAGGATTTCGGCCCGATGACCATACTGATCAATCTCCATGACTTGATCGAGATATCGCAAGCGCTCTTGCCGAGTCAGCTCCGTGATACTGGCCAAAGCCTTTAGGCGGGACTCGCCGCGTGTGATGTCAGTCTGAAGGCGGTCAATTTCGTCTGCCATGTGGAACACATAGTTGATTTGCGCACGACGCCCGGCACTGATCGAGTTGAATGTGCCTCTACCGACTTCGGCTTCCCAGGTTGTCGAACCCCAATTGCCATTCTGCGACCTCAGCACCGCCGCAAAAGCCGGTTGGATGTCATCTTCCTGATCGACATATTTAATCGGCTCCCAGGCCGACTCTCCGCTGAGCAATGTATCGCCCAGTCTGCGGAGTGCCTCTTTCCTGCAAGGGGCAACGGCAAAGCGTGCTTTTGCCGAGAAGTAGTTGTTGATGAGGTCAATCTGCAAATTGCTTTCCGCTTCTGTCAACTCAGCCTGCCTTCGGGGAAGACACGGGCCGGGGCCGAGTTTATTCGCTTCGGCATGGGCACCGGCCTGTTCGGTCGCGTGGCCCTGGTTGGACCCACCCTTGGTGACGTTCGTGAAGTGATGATTGAAGGCGTATCCGGCCTGCGTTCGATCACCGATTGCTATGCTTACTATCCGACCTATTCGCCGTCTCGGCGGCGACTGGAATATCCGAATGGTGCGGTGGCAACCGTGTTTTCCGCCGAGGATGCGGACAGTTTGCGCGGACCACAATTCGATGCCGCTTGGTGCGATGAGATTGCCGCCTGGCCGGATGGCGAGGCAGTCTGGGACACGTTGCAAATGGGCATTCGTCTCGGCCGGTCGCCCGTCTGCGTCGCAACCACGACGCCGCGGCCTGTGCCATTGGTGCGCCGCCTCGTCGCGCGTGAAGCCCTGGTCAGCCGGATGCGCACCGCCGACAATGCGGAACATCTGGCGGACGGGTTTCTGGAGCAAATGCAGCGCGTCTACGGCAGTTCGGCCCTGGCGCGGCAGGAGCTTGACGGCGGAAGCGTACGGTCGGCGCGGCCTGCCCGGTGATCTGACACTCGAAACCGGCTTGCCAGATGATGTCATTGCTCTGCTCGCCCCGTATCAGGAGGTGCGGCTATGACACGTCATTCTGTTCTCCCTGATCTCACGCTGCGGATTGAAACCGCTTTGGTCGACCATTTGATCCAGGATCCCGGCGTGCGAACTGTGTTGGGAGATCCGCCGAGACTGTTTGTTAATTGGCCCCGGCGGGCGCCTTTTCCATATGCGGTCATCGACCGTCATGAGCAGAAACCCTTACGTGCGAGCGGCTCTGCCAGTTGGGAGCATCGCATTGATTTGGCTGTGTACACGCGGCATGGCGGGCGGGCAGAAGCGCGTGATTGTCTCGGCGCCTTGCAAGCTGCTTTTGAGGCGGCACCGCTCATCGTTGAGCGGGCGCATATTGTCCTGGCACATGTCGTCTATGCCGACATTATGCGCACGGCAAATCTGAACGCGTTTCGCGGATTGATGCGACTGCGCCTGGTCACAGAGGCGGACCAATGAGTGGACAGGCAGGACATGATGTCGAGATCCGATTGGCGGATCCGAGCATTGCGGATGGCTATGTCATGCTCGCGGGTCTGCGTACGCGGGAGCTATCGCTCACCGCTGACACGCTCGACGCAACACATTTGCGAAGCCCCGGTGGGTGGCAGCAACGGCTCGAGGGCGCCGGCCTTCGGCGCGCGCGCCTTCGCGGTCATTGGCTTAATGGTCGGGGGGCGCTCATTACGCTGTCAGAGATCATCACGGACCTGGCCAGCCTGATCCAAGTCGAGGTCGACACAAGCGCGCTCGCAGGCGTGGTCGATGGCTATTCTGTGTCGCAGAGCATGCCGCTTCGGGCGGCGTTGGCGCCGCTGATGACCCGCTTCGACCTTGTCGGATCTGAGCAATTGGGGGCGTTGAGATTCATGCATCGTGGATCCGATCAAAGACCTGTCTTCCGAATGATGGAGCCGGTTGATCAAAGTGTGTCGCGCTCGCGCAGCACGCTCGACAAAATACCACGCGGTCTAGCGCTGCGCTTCATTTCAGCAGATGGAGATTATGCTCCTGCGATAATGGAAGCACGCGGTGATCCTGCAGGGTTGGGCGACACTTTGGCCGTTAATATGCCGATGGCTCTTTCGAATCCGGCCGCGATCGCCATGGCCGAGAGCCTTTTGGGGCGCTTGGATTCGAAGTCCGAAATGGGCGTGTCTCTGGGCCCGGAAGCCCTTCCTCTCTTGATTGGCGATCGCGTCGAAGATGAGGAAGGCGTCATTCGATATGTGGTTGATATGGCTCAATCCCATTGGCGCCGCGATGTCACTTTGGCTCCGCTGACGCCTTCGCTAGACAATGTTGTGACGATGAATCCGCCTGAAGCGTCACCTGTGCAGCCACCCTCTGCCGCGCCCTTGCTTCTGGTGATTGATGGTCCGGCACTGCCAAGCTTAGGCGCTGGGCCTTTGCTTGCTTGCACTGCCGATCCTTGGCCGGGTCCGATCAGCGTGTCGGCGGGTCTGGAACCGAGCCGTTTGCAAGAGCGGGCTGTCTGCCGCCAAGAAGCACAACTTGGACGTCTATTTGAAGATGCGCCTGCGGGCCCTGAAGGCCGCTGGGATCGGCACACAGTGCTAGAACTGGAGTGGTTTGGGGATGCGCTCGAATCGGTCAGCGAAGCGGCAGCGATGGCGGGAGAGAATGTGTTTTTGCTGGAAACCGAATTCGGTTGGGAAGTGGTGTCGGCGGTCCGCGCCATCCCGCTTGGCGACTCAAAATGGCAACTTAGAACACTGCTGCGAGGATTGTTCGGATCTCTGTCTGGGGCGGCAATGCGTGGCGCGCGGATTGTGAAGGTCGGGCCGGAACTGGTCACCGCGGCGATCGCGCCGTCCGAACAGGGATTGGAGATGTTCTGGCAGGCAGGACAGGCCGCCGAGGTCAAAACCATTTTCGATGATGTCGCTGGATTGAGTTGGCGGCCGGCTCATTTGCGCGTCACTGGGATCGGCGACAACGAATGGTGCCGTTGGACGGTCCGTTGTCAAACCCTCCCAACGTCTTGGGCACGACCAGAGGCGGCGAATACAGGTCGGTTCGAAGTCAAGATCCAACGGCTTGATGGCCAGATCCAGCGCCACCAGGTCAATCAGGCCGCATTCAAAATCTAAACAGATGCCGCGCACATTGCCGTCGCACAAATCGGCGAGGACGGTAGACTGGGGCACTGGGCTTCCATTCCGTTTCCGGCCCATTAAGTAGGGGATCTCTGTTTTCTGTTCGGAACGCTGAATGCCTCAAGACCTGTACTCAATTTTGGGCGTGACAAAGTCAGCCAGCGCTGATGAGATTCGGCGCGCCTATAAGCAGAGGGCAAAAGATCTTCATCCCGATTTGCACCCGAACGACAGTTCGAAAGCGGACCGATTCAAACAAGTGTCTGCCGCCTACGAAATTCTCAGCGATGGCGACAAACGCCGCCAATATGATAGCGGGCAGATAGACGAACGCGGCGAGCCAAAAGGCTTTTCCGGATCGGGCTGGCCCGGCGGAAATCCTGGCGGATATCAGCAAGCTGGCGGTTTTCAAGGCGAAGCATTTGACGACATTCTATCTGGTTTGTTCGGCGGCGGGCGTCGACGGCCAGGCCCAGAGCGCGGCGCAGATATGCGCTACCGGGTCGAGATCGCTTTTGAAGATGCCGTACAAGGTGCCAAGCGCGATATGACCATGGCCGACGGCAAGACGATTACGGTCTCGATACCCGCTGGCATTGAGACTGGAAAAGTGCTGCGTTTGAAAAGCCAGGGCCGACCGTCTCGAACCGGTGGACCTCCCGGAGATGCATTGCTTGAAGTGGTTGTTCGCGACAGCGAGATCTGGACCCGAGATGGTGACGATTTGCGAATGGCCGTTCCCATTCCGTTGAGCATCGCGGTCCTCGGCGGGGCGGTAGAGGTCCAAACTCCGTCCGGTCCGATCACTTTGAAAGTGCCCGAAGGCTCCAATACGGGTGCCGTGCTGAGACTGCGGAATAAGGGCGTACAGAAGTCTGGAAAACCCGGTCATCTCTATGCACGGCTCGAAATAAACATCGAGAATCCAAAGGATCCAGACCTCCGAGCTTGGGCTAAGAAGGCGTCTGGATGACCGAAACTTTTCACAATGTTCACCGAACATTCAGTGCTTTGTGGGCATATGTGCGGTCATGAAAGTGATTATGACCTCGCTCGCGCTCACGATGATGGGTGTTGCAAGCCTGCCAGCACCTGCGCAGGCGCAATGGGGTGATTCCTTTTCAGCTGGGGAAGCGCGAAACGCCAGAGACAAGGGCGATGTGGTGCCGCTGCGGGATATTTTTAAGCAGTTGCGCCAGCGCTATGGCGGCTATCAGATTGATGCGAATTTGTATGAACAATCCGGCCGGCAGATGTATGTTATCGATTGGATGACCGAGAAAGGTGAACGTGTTCGAGTGAATGTGGACGCGCGTACTGGTCAGATCCAATCCTGACGAGTGGAGTTTGGGATGAGAATACTTGTTGTAGAAGATGAAGCAGATCTCCGCCGCCAACTTGCGGATGCGCTGACGCATGCAGGTTATGCTGTCGATCTCGCTGCGGATGGCGAGGATGGCCATTTCCTTGGGGATACGGAACCTTATGACGCAGTGATCTTGGATCTCGGCCTACCGAAAATGGACGGCGTTTCCGTGCTTGAGCGGTGGCGCGAGGATGGCCACACTTTCCCCGTGATGATTCTAACGGCGCGTGACCGTTGGAGCGAAAAAGTGTCTGGCTTTGATGCCGGCGCCGACGATTATGTCACCAAACCCTTCTACACGGAAGAAGTGCTCGCACGCTTGCGCGCTTTGTTGCGCCGGGCCTCAGGGCATGCCGTTGCCGCGATCGAAGCGGGTGCCTTGCGTCTCGACACGCGCGCCGCACGGGCAACCGTCAATGGCGACCCGATCAAATTGACGGCGCACGAATACAAAGTCCTGAGCTATTTGATCCACCATCAGGGTCGCGTTGTGCCTCGGACGGAGCTGGTCGAGCACATTTATGATCAAGACTTTGATCGCGATTCCAACACGATTGAGGTCTTTATTGGCCGGCTACGCAAGAAGATTGGCGTCGGTCGAATTGAGACCGAACGTGGTCTCGGCTACCGGCTTGTGGTTCCTGAAGATGAGCAGACCGGGATTGTCAGCTAAACGAAACACTGGCTAGGCGGAGTGTATGCAACCAGACACCCCGACTGATCCTGTGACTTCAACGGGCGCCTTGTCTCTGGCACGGCGGCTGTTGATCGGTGCAACGCTGTGGAGTGTTTTGGTCGTGATCGGCGGCGTGTTCGCGATGTCAGCCGCCTATCGAGCCCAAGCGGTCAACTTGCTGGATGAAGAACTCGACTCCACTTTGGTGACCGTATCGCGTGCGATCAATGTCAGCACTGACGGTACGCTGATCCAAGATGCGGAACGATTACCGCGAGATCCACGTTTCGAGATCCCGTTGTCTGGCCGCTATTGGATGGCGCTTTCATTGGCGTCAAATGGCGGGGTGTCTGATGATATCCGTCCGCGCAGTGTTTGGGACGGCGATCCACCTTTGCCTCAAGCTATGCGAGCGGCAGCGCTCAGCGCACCGGGAACGATCGTGCATGGCAATGGCGAAGGTCCAGCGGGTGAATCGGTGCGGATTGCGGTCCAAGCGGTGACCCTGCCACAACGAGATATGCCGGTCCTCTTATTGGCCGCGGCGGATCGGACTCAGACCGATGATGGCGCCAATCGATTGCGCACAATTCTTCTGGTTGCGATGGTCGCGCTGGCGGCCGGAACACTCCTCGCAATGTCTTTGGGATTGCGGTTTGCGCTGCGACCATTCGAGGCTCTGCAGGCGGATATCAACGATGTTCGCGAAGGGCGGCGCGCCGCTTTGAGAGAAGACCACCCCGCTGAGGTCCGTCCCCTGACCGAAGCATTGAACCGCTTATTGGAGCACAATCGCGCTGTGGTCTCGCGCGCCCAAACACATGTCGGCAATTTGGCGCATGCGTTGAAGACACCGCTTGCTGTGTTGCGCAATGAGGCTTTGGGCAATTCACAACTCGACCGAGTTGTTCAGCGCCAAACCCGGGCCATGCATGAAAATGTTGATCACTATTTGAAACGTGCGCAGGCTGCGGCGCGGGCGGAAGTGTTAGGGGCACGCGCGCCAGTTCGAAAAACCGCCGATGGTTTGGCGCGAATGATGAACCGGCTGCATGAGCGCGACGACAAGTCCGTAGACGTGGATGTGCCGTCCGGGTTACTGGCTCGGGCGGAGCCACAGGATTTGGACGAAATGCTCGGAAACCTCGTCGATAATGCATGCAAATGGGCGGAGTCACAGGTCATCATTTCGGCCCGCGAAGCGGACGAAGATCAGCTTGTTATTTGCATTGATGATGATGGTCCCGGCCTCAACATTGAGGAACGCAGCGAAGCCTTGAAGCGCGGCGTCCGGCTCGACGAAACCGCTCCTGGAACCGGGCTTGGCCTGTCGATTGTTTCCGATCTGGCAGACATGCATGGCGGATCGTTCAGCCTTGAAGAGTCGCATCTTGGTGGGCTACGCGCCAAACTTACTTTGGGTCGGGCACAATGAGCCGCCTCAATCTAATCTTGTTGAGTGTGGCCATCATCGCGGCCGGGGCGCTCTATGTCTGGAAGGGGAAGCCTGGCATCGCGGACCAACCCTTCGATGCGCGCGCAGCCGAACTCGCCGAACGCCAAGCGACAGACCTGTCTCCGGATGAGCTGCTCACCTTACTGCAAGTGCGGGCGGTGGATTTCCCAGAAGACGCCGAACCGCACTACTACATCGGTGTAATCTTGCGGGAGACTGGACGCCCGGAAGATGCGGACCGGGCCTTCCGCAGTGCGCTGAGGCGCGATCAAACGCATGTGCCGTCGCTGGTCGCTTTGGCCGATTTGATGGTGCAGATGGAAAATGGCGACATCCGTCCCGGCGTGGCGCAACTTTATCATCGCGCGTGGAGCTTAGATTCAGAGCAGGTTCGAGCGGGCTTCATGGCCGGACTACCAATGTTCAGAGCCGGCAGTGCCAATGACGCCCGCGCGCATTGGGAAAAAGTTGCCAATGGACTTGCCGAGGATGATCCACGGCAAGCTATGTTGACCGCTTTGATCTCCGCTGCGGAAGCGGAAACAGAAAATCAGCCAGGATGATTACATGCCGCAGTGGTCGGCAGACCTGATGCAGGATATATACTCAGCATGATGCGAGCTCGAACCAAACGCCTTTATGCCGTCGGTGCAGCAACTGTGCTGATCGCGAGTGCTGTTGTGCTCACTGCATTTGCGCTCCGACAGCATGCAGATTTGTTCTACACACCAGAGTTATTGGCTGAACGCGGACAACCCAAGGCGGGGCAACGCATTCGGATTGGCGGTTTCGTCCAGCCTGGGTCATTGGCCTATGGCGAGGGCGCAGAAATCAAGTTTGTGATCGAAGATGATTCGAACCAAACCGTAAGGGTTTCTTATTTGGGGATCGCGCCCGACCTATTTCGCGAAGGTGAGGGGGTCGTTGCCACGGGTGTATTTCCGGCAAACCAAGATCTGTTTGAGGCGGAACAGATCCTTGCCAAGCACGACGAAGAATACCAGCCACGCGAATTGCGAGATGTCGCACCAGCGTCATGATTGAAATTGGTCATTTTCTAGCGTTTTTGACGCTAACGCTCAGCGTGCTGATCGCGATCGTTGGATTAAGAGGGGATCGCGCTTTAACAGGTCAGCTGTCGATCGCAGCGTTCGTTGTTATGACAGTGTCATTCCTGACCATTGTTCAGGCTTTCATGCGGTCGGATTTCTCGGTCGAATTGGTCACCAACAATTCCCACACATTAAAGCCCATGTTGTACAAATTCGCCGGTACATGGGGAAATCATGAGGGCTCAATGGCGCTCTGGTGTTTGGTCATGGCAGGCTTTGGCGCAGCGGGCGCCGTTTGGCTCAAATCTGATCGACCGGTGTTTGAAGCTCGAACGCTTGGCGTGCAAGGCCTGCTCGGGACGGGTGCGCTTGCTTATCTGCTGTTCGCGTCATCACCCTATACACGGCTTGAAACGCCGCCGCTTCAAGGCTCGGATCTCAATCCGCTGCTGCAAGACCCAGCATTGGCTGCCCATCCGCCAATGCTGTATCTCGGCTATGTTGGCTATTCCTTTGTTTTTGCTTTAGCGGCTGCGGCGCTGATCGAAGGCCGCGTTGATCGCCAATGGGCTCGCATCGTTCGACCCTGGGCCTTGGGCGCATTTGTACCGCTCACTTTGGGCATCGCGCTCGGATCCTATTGGGCCTATTACGAGCTCGGCTGGGGCGGCTGGTGGTTCTGGGACCCGGTTGAAAATGCCAGCCTGATGCCATGGTTGATTGGCGCCGCATTCATGCATTCCGTGACCGTTACGGAGAAGCGCGGCAGCCTAAGATCCTGGACCGTTTTGCTTGCTGTCGCCGCTTTCTGTTTCTCGATCTTGGGCGCATTCCTGGTTCGCTCAGGATTGTTAACAAGCGTCCATGCCTTCGCTGTTGACCCTTTGAGGGGCTCGCTTCTGCTGACCGGCTTGCTGATCTATGGCAGCTTCGCTCTTGGCCTATTTGCTTGGCGCGCGCCAAGCCTAAAGGGCGGCCCAGATCATTATCTCGCCAGTCGAGAAGGCGCGCTCATTGGCAATAATTTGGCGCTCGGCGTAGCCACACTCACCGTTCTGCTCGGAACGCTTTTCCCATTGATTGCAGAAGCTTTCGGCCAGGTCATGTCGGTCGGAGAACCTTACTTCAATTTGACGTTTACACCGATCATGGCGATCGCACTGATCGCTCTGCCAATCGTTCAAGCATGGAGCTGGGGGCGGGCAGATTGGGGCAATGTCTGGAAATGGGTCGCGGCATTTGTGGGCGTCGTCGCCTTCTTCTGGATCATTGGCGTCGGGGTTTTCGATATTCCGCTATTGGCAGGTGTGGGTTTCGCCATTGGCATTTGGCTGATCTACGGAGCTGGGTTCGAGATTTGGCGCCGAGCCAAAACCGGCGCGCGCCTGTTCAAAATGCCGGCTCGGATCTGGGGCATGACCTTGGCGCATGCTGGCCTCGGCGTGCTGACATTGGGCGCTGTCGGCGAAACCTCCTTGCGTCAACACTCGACCCTGGCGCTCGAGCAAGGACAGTCTGCACAAGTGGCGGACTGGACCATTACGCTCGATCGAGTCGCTCCGATTGAGGGGCCCAACTGGTATGCGGATCGCGCAAATCTGATTGCACAGCGTGGCAATACGCGGGTCGAGCTAGAGCCCGAAAAGCGGATCTATCCGGCAGCACGCATGCCGACCACCGAAACCGCAATCCACAGCACCGGCACAGCAGATTTGTATGTCGCGCTCGGCGACAAGCGAATTGTCGACGGCACGCCGCGGTGGACATTTGAAGTGTTCGTCAAACCACTTGTCGACCTGATCTATCTTGGCGCGCTACTGATCGGTTTGGGCGCAGCGATGGCAATGATTGGGCGACGCAGGAAGACGGCAGAATGAAGGTGGCGATTCTCGCCGCGGTGCTTGCTGTGATGCAGTCCGGCACCACGCTCAGCGATCCAGCTGAGGAGAGACGGGCGCAAATGCTGATGCGGGAAATCCGCTGTGTCGCCTGTGAAAACGAACCGGTGAGTCAATCGGCATCCGACATCGCCGGCGACATGCGGGAGCAAATCCGGGAAATGGTGGCGGAAGGCCAAACCAATAGCGAAATTCGCGCTTGGTTTGTCGATCGCTATGGCGAGTTCGTCCTGTTCCGCCCCAAAGCCGATAATCCTTGGGGTTGGATGCTCTGGGCCTTGCCTTTTGCTGTGCTAGGCGTTGCCGGAGCCGGTATTGTCATGATGCGTAACAGCCGCGATCTGTCGGAGAGGACAGTGGACGCTGTCCCGCCGGATCACGAAGACGGCAACACCAATTGATTGGTGAATGGTCGCTCGCGACCTATTTCCGCGGTAAGCAATCAGGAGTTTGGTGATGGCTCGACAAAATGTCAGCTTCGAGAATGCCGATGGCACGGTTCTCTCCGGCATCGTGGATC